>JALXBH010000051.1 GCA_026991535.1 Calditrichia bacterium
AATTTATGGCGCTGGATCATGGTGCCCATGGCGCCGTCCAGGATCATTATACGCCGCCGGAGAATATCATGCAGACGTTCTTGTATATTTTTTCGTATCACGGTTCGGATTCTCTTTGTTTCGTTCTAAGATGTTGTTATTACCGAAGATAAAGTTTTAGCCCCTATTTTACAAAAGCATGTCCCGGTAAAAATATATATTCGGCGGAAGAAGGGGCTTCGGTCATTGTTTTTATTATTTTTTTGTTTTAAACTTCCAGATTCCGGCGAAAAAGGCGCAAAACGGAACATAATGGATGAGCGCGGCCTGAAAACGATACACCCAAATAAAGGACAATGCAGTCGATATGGAAATTTTATTAAAAAAAATGCACGAGGCTGTCCGGCAAAGCGACACCCTGCTGGTTTCCACCCACCTTCATGCCGACGGCGACGCCATCGGCAGTCTTTTGGCGGTGAGTCTTTTTCTGGATCAACTGGGCAAAAGGCACCGGGTCATCATCAACGATGCCGAGGTGGATGAGCGCTTTGCCTATCTGGCCAATTTTGATAAAATCGAGTGTGCCTCGCGGGTATTGGAAAAAGAGGGCGCACCGACTTTTGACGCGGCCGTTATCGTGGATGTGCCGGGAAAAAAACGCATGGGCGACAGCGCGGCCCTGCTGGACAACATCCCCGTGGTCATAAAAATAGATCATCATCCGGCGGAGGATGATTTTACGCTGGATTTTGTGGATACGGAGGCCTCCTCGGCCTCGGCCATGGTGTATGACTGGCTAAGGGCGGGAGGCGCGGCCATGGACAAGCCCCTGGCCGAAGCGGTTTACACCGGCATTATGTCCGATACGGGCCGCCTGTCCTACTCCAATACCCGCGTGCATGACATGCGTATTTGCGCCCATTTGCTGGAATGCGGGGTGGAAGTGGAAGCCATCACCAATCAGATATTTTTCAACAATCCCTATGAGGCGCTGAAGGTGGTGGGCCGGGGTCTGGTCAATCTGGAGCTGTATCTGGAGGGGCGTTTCGCGCTGACCCATCTTTCCCTGGAGGAACTGAACGGCGCCGACCAAAGCGATCTGGAGGAACTGGCCAATTATCCCGTATCGGTGCGCGGGGTGCGGGTGGGCGCCTATATCCGCGAGGTGGAGCCAGGCTTTTATAAGATCAGCCTGCGCTCCCGCAGCCGGGCCGATGTACGTAAGGTTGCTCAAAGATTTGACGGCGGCGGACATTTTCATGCCGCGGGCTGTCGCTTTCGCGGAACCCTTGCCCAACTATTGGAAAAGCTGATTCCCGCCGTGGAGGAGCAGCTGATCGCCGCCGGAGAAAACGGCTCCTGATTGGCAGGTTGAAGTCAGGAATCCCGCTTGTGTATTTTTAATCCCGATATGGGTTTTCTTGAAAAAGTACCTATTTTTAATTAACGTTAGTATCCCTCATTTTATCAAAGAGGAGCCATATATGAAGCTGCCCATGCTTGTCCTGTCACTTTTGGCGCTTACGCTCGCATCGGAAAAAACAATTACCTCGGAAGTGGTAAAAGCCACGGTTTTTAAAGACAGAGCCCTGGTGACCCGTTCGGCGGAAGTGGAGCTGTCTGCTGGTTTAAACAGTCTTGTCTTCAGCGGATTGACGCCGGATCTGGATGATGAATCCGTTTCCATATCCAGTCCCGATAAGGGGGTCAAAATAGTGGATGTGAAAGTGGAACGACGATTTTCCACGGAAGCGCGCGGGGAAAAGGTGCGCCGCATTCAGGAAAAACTGGCGGAACTGGAGGAGAGAAAAATTGAGATAGACGATAAGATTTCGGTCTATGAAAGTAAAAAGGATTTTATTTTTGGCTTAAAGGCCGAGGCATTGAAATATGTCAATCAGAAAATTTTGTTAAGTACGGCCTCTACGGAAAAATGGAATAAAATGTTGCGTTTTGTGGAGTCAAATCTCGAAAAGATATACAGCGCGATCCGTCAACAAAATTCGCTGAAAAAAAAGTTAAATAAAGAGATAGTACTTCAACAGCGGCAGCTCAACCAGCTTAAAAACAGCATCGGTACCGATTATAAGGTGATATTGGTAAAGCTGGAATCGGCGCATGCCGGAAAGTTTAGGATATCACCGGCCTATATCATCCCCCGGGCGGGATGGTATCCCGTATACGATACGCGTATTTCCCTGGCGGATAAAAAGATAGAGCTGGCATTTTTTGGCATGGTCCATCAGTCTAGCGGCGAGGATTGGCGGGATGTTCGCCTTACCCTGTCCACGGCTGATCCTTTATCCGTGAAGGACTTACCTCAACCGGAAACCTGGTTTTTAGATACACGGCCCCTGCCACGGCGGGCCGATGCGCTGAAT
>JALXBH010000052.1 GCA_026991535.1 Calditrichia bacterium
GCTCACGGGTAAAATATTTCAAAAAAGAGCAGGAAGGTAAACATTTTTTATGCGATGCGCAAAGTAGTTTTCCCGGATGCACGGGTAGAAGTATGCGGACAGATACCATTCCGTATATCAGGGAGTTGTTGACCTTATCACATCCCGTCCTTACGTTTAACCCGACGATACAAAGCGGGGTGGTGTTGTTAACCTTATTCCCGGCCGGGGAGCGCCAGGACGCCGTCAAAGGAATCCGCAAGCCTGCTACCCATCGGCTTTACCCATGAGTGCAACTAAAACAAAGGAATGGAATGGATAAAGATGACGTAGAAGGCAGGCATTACAAGGACGAGGATTTTTTTCGGCAGCCCCTGCCCGAGGGGAATTATGAAAATTGCCGCTTTACCGCCTGCTCATTTAACAAGGCCGATCTGCGCGATCGGAACTTTATTGATTCTCTTTTTGAATCCTGTGATTTCAGCAATGCCCTTTTGGGAAATACAGCTATGCGCGGGGTAAGTTTTCTATCCTGTAAAATGCTCGGGCTTCATTTTGAAGATTGTAATGAAATGTTTATGGAAATGAACTTTGAAGATTGTATGCTGGAGATGAGTACATTCTATAAAATGTCCCTGCAGGCAACGGTATTTGAAAAATGTAATCTCAGGGAAAGCGATTTTAGCGGGGCTGATTTAAGTAAGGCGGTCTTTAGCGATTGTGACCTTTTGGGAGCCCTGTTTGTAAACACCAAGCTGTTTGGGGCGGACCTGCGCACAGCCCGTAATTTTTCCATCGATCCCGAAAATAACCGCGTAAAGGGCGCGTGTTTTTCCCGGGTTAATTTGGGCGGGTTGCTCGGCAGGTATGAAATTGTCATTAAATAAAAAGCCCGTGGCTTTTCCGGAGAAGGAGGCGACGGGCTTAAATTATGTCATGGCGACAGGGCGCGCTATTCGTGATCGCAGATATGATCCGGGGACATACCGAAACCGGCCGGTTCTTCTATGAACTTACCGCGCGCCGCCAAAAAATCGATCAGGGCGTCGGCGTCCATGTTTTCGGCGGAACAGGTATGAAAGCGGGCTTCCAGTCCAAAACGCTCCTGTATGGCCCTGCGCAAACCTTCGCGGCTGTATGTCTCACCCGTTTCAACCATCATGCGCATCACTTCGTGTCCGTGAATAGAATTCATGGTTTATATTCCTTTTATTAAGACTTCTTTGGCTTAATTTACGTGAAATATTTATAACTGCCAAAAAAGTTTAACGGCCATGATAAAAATAGCCACGGCCAGCACATAGCGGATAAGCTTGTCTCCCCGTTTTACCTGTACCCGGGCCGCCAGCCAGCCACCGGCGGCATTGCCGGCGGCCATGGCCAGCCCCGCCGTCCAGTTGACCTTGTCGCTTAAAATAAAAACGGCCAGGGCCGGAATCGTATAAAAGAGAACGATGACTATTTTATAGTAGTTTACCTTTACCAGGGAGGTGTGCAAAAAATTATAGAGGGTGGCCATGAGAATAAAACCCACCCCGACCTGTATAAAACCGCCGTAAAAACCGATACCGAACAGGGCCGTGTAAAACAGCAGGGAGGGGCGCTCCCGTTCATGCCCGGCATTGAACAGGCTGTAATCCTTATTTATAAAAAAGGTGATAATCACACCCACCATGACCAGGGCCAGAATACGCTGAAACCAGACATCGGGGATTTTGGTGGAAAAGAAGGCGCCGGCGATGGCGCCGGGCAGGGTAAAGGCGGCAAAAAGCATGGCCCGTTTCAGGCTGCGCACTCTTTTTTGATGAAATCCGGTGGCGGCGGAAATATTTTGGATCAACAGGGCGATGCGGTTGCTGCCGTTGGCCGTGGCCGTATCCAGCCCGAAAAAGATCAGCGCGGGCAGGGTAAGGGTGGAACCGCCTCCGGCAAAGATGTTGATGAAACCGGCGGCAAAGCCGGTAAATGTTAAAAGGAGAAGTTTTAATTCCGGGGGGATCAATTAAGATTTTCCAGTTGCGTATGGCGGATAAAGCGCTCCAGGCTTTTGATGGCCACATCCAGTTCCCCGTTGGATACGGGAGGTTGAACCTTACCGATCAGTTTTTGGCGCATCTCTTCAATTTTTACCAGTAAATGGCTGTAATTTTCCACAGCTTGTTGCAGGGGGGCTTTTCCGCTCTTTTCGCGGGCACCGCCTCTTCCAGCCTGGATTTGCAGTGTTTTAAATGTTTTAAGATAGCTGAGCAGATCAGGACGCGACCAATCGATCCGGCCTTTATATTTTTTTTCGATGCGTTCAAGCTCGGCCATGGGCAGGCCGGCGATTTCGTTTTTTATCCCGGCGATTTTCTTACTCAGGTTGTTAATGGATTTTTGA
>JALXBH010000053.1 GCA_026991535.1 Calditrichia bacterium
TTTATCGACAATATCCGTTCGGCGGGAGGCACCAATATCCACCAGGCATTACGAGAGGCGCTGGACATTCTGAATGTACCGGGAGAAGGGCGGACAAAAAGCATCATCATGCTCACCGACGGTCTGCCCACCGAGGGTCATACCGATGTACGACGCATCGTGGAGTCCCTTAATCTGAACGCGCTTAACGATATCCGGCTTTTTAGTTTTGGCGTTGGCTTTGATGTAAACACCTATCTATTGGATCGTCTGGCGGAAGAGAGCGCTGGTCGCACGGAATATGTTTTGCCCGGCGAAAGTATCGAGGCGCCGGTTTCCCAACTGTTTGCCTCCATCTCTTCACCGCAGCTTAGCGATGTTACACTGAACTTTGGAAGGACGGGTGTGGATGATGTTTATCCCGCTAAGATAAGCGCCCTCTATGAAGACCGCGCCATCATCGTGACCGGTCGCTACCGGAAAGGGGGAACGATGCCCCTGGAGATTAGCGGTATGCGCTTTGGAAAGCGGGTAAGCTATAAGTACAGGCTGGAGTTACTGGACCGGAATCGTGAAAATGATTTTATTGCCGGCATGTGGGCCGGACGGAAGGTAAATCATCTGTTAAACCGCATTCGCTTTGAAGGGGAAAACCCGGAATGGGTAGCCACCATAAAGGAATTGGGGCGCGTCTATGGTCTGGTTACGCCGTATACCTCCTATCTGGTGAGGGAGGAGAAGGAAACTCTTCTGGAAATTTCGCGGCGGCGTCCGGCCATGCGTGTTTTGCAAAATAAGCGGGCCATGGAAGATGATATAAGCGGAGAGGTAATGGATATGCTTGCGGCACCCGCCATGAGCGCGTCCGGCTCCTATGGCGGCATGGCCGTAAAAAAGAGCATGGCGCGTAAAAAAATGCTGGGAACGACTGGACGAGGCCGGAGCATGCTGGCCACCCGCCGTTATATCCGTGGCCGCGCCTTTGCCCTGCGCGGCGTGGAGTGGGTAGAGGAGGGCCTGCCGCAGAATATATCCTACATAAAAATAACTTTTAACAGCCCCGGATACTGGTTCTTGTATCGATCTGCCGCGGAAGTGCGTTACTTTTTAGCCCTGGGCAAAAACATTACATTTGAATGGCAGGGGCGGTATTACCGTATTATGGAGTGAATGATCTAATTTTGGGCAAAGGAGTCCACCGTGTTCTCGGACTCCTTTTGTTCTTCCAGTTCGCGAAGGCGGTTGTAGGTTTTATTGAAAACGGTATATTTTTGAACCAACTCATTTTCAGCCTGGTACTTGATCTCTTCGTAGGAGTCCAGCTTGCCGATAATGGCGCTGAAGCCCATATTGTTTACCAGAGAGGGGATGGAGGAGAGGATATCCTCGGAAACGGCCGGGCCTTTTTTAAACAGGCGATCGACGCGCGTGCGAAACAGGGCCCGTTTAAAGCTTTTATTCCATCCGGTAAAAAAATCGGCGGCCATGCCGCCCAGGTAAGCCAGCTCTATAATTTGCAATACATCCTTGGGCAGGGATTTTTTGTAGGCCAGCTTAATATTATACTGGTAGCGTATGGCCATAATGGTTTTGCGGGGCAACCGCCAGCGTTCGGCCACAATTTGCCCGGCCTGGGCGTTGGTGATATGTAAAAAACGTTTCTCCACGAAGGGCAGCTCAATACCGCTGGCCCGGGATTCCCGCAACACTTTGATGTATTCCGCCCCCATATAGCGCAGATAAATATAGCTGCCAATGTTTTGCAGCAGGGCGGCCAGAAAGGCTTCCGACTTATCCACGCGGCCTACAAATTCCGCTATCAGGGAGGCGGTAATGGCGGCACAGAGGGATCGCCGGAAAAGCTGGCTGTATTCCTCCTTTTGCGTTCCCGGGAAAATATCCATCATGGAAACGGTTGCCGCGATATCGCGCAGGGTTTTCAGGCCCAGGAACGATACGGCCTGATTGATGTTGGAAATGGGCTTTTGAAAATTGTAATAGGTGGAATTAACCATTTTCAGGATGCGTGTGCTGAGGGAAGGGTCTTTGGAAATCAGCTCCGATATGGTGCTCAGGGCCACATCGTCGCGATTGACCAGTTGGAACAGCTGGATAAGCACATGGGGTAATGCGGGAAAATCCTCCGCCTGCTCTATAATTTCAACAATATTCTTGTTCATAATCTTCTGTTGTTATGTTGTATATAAATTTCGATTTAACAGTCATTTACTTTATTTTTAAATCCGTTTGGGTTAGTTCCGGTACAGAAAACCCGGTCAAAGGAGTGTCATCCCGTTTGACAGAAGGGTTTGGTCCGTTAAATGGCGGCGCGGGGCCGGAATGTAATGAAAGCATCCTTTATACAATGGAATTTTTTTGATATGCTTATAGAAGTCGTGTTGTTTTTTTGCGGTTTAGGTCTGTTGTATGCGGGGGCGGAGTTATTAGTCGGTTCCGCCTCGCGCATTGCCCTTTTGTTAAAGGTGGCGCCGATTGTTGTCGGTTTAACCGTTGTGGCTTTCGGTACCTCTTCTCCTGAATTTCTGGTCAGTTTCATGGCCGCCCTGCGTGGTCAGATCGATGTGGCCGTGGGCAATATTGTCGGTAGTAACATCGCCAATATCGGTTTGGTGCTGGCCTTTTCAACCCTGCTGCGCCCCATACGGCGGATAATGGCCAACATAAAGGAGGAGCTTATCTGGGTGTTGGCCGCTACGTTATTGTTTTGGTTCTTTGCCTCGGACAACGTCTTTGTCTGGTACGAGGGAGCCATCCTGACGCTGGGCATCTTTTTATTTACGGGGATATTGATTCGTCAAAGTATCCGGGATCGTAATCTTTCCGCGGAGGATGTACCGCCGGTGGAAACCCGCTGGCACTGGCTGGACCGGCAAACAAAGGTCATAAAGATGATACTGTTTTCGATCGGCGTTGTAGCCGGCATTGCCGTTCTGTCCTGGGGCTCCCGGCTGACCATTGATTCTGCCGTCAGTATTGCCGCGCATCTGGGCGTGAGTCAAATTGTTATTGGATTAACCATGGTGGCTTTTGGCACATCACTGCCGGAGCTGGCTACCGGTATTATAAGCGTGGTAAAGAAGGAAAACGAAATACTGGTGGGCAATGTCATCGGCAGCAATCTGTTTAATATTCTCGGCGTGGCCGGACCGATAGCCCTGTTCTTTAATATTCCCGTCAGGGAACATGCCCTGGTTTTTGATTTTCCTGTGATGATGGTTTTTACCATCCTGCTTTTTGTGCCGTTGTGGGTCTATAAAAGTCTTAACCGGTTGTTCGGTTTTCTGTTTTTTGCCGCGTATATCTCCTATATCCTGTATACAATCTGGGCAGGGTAGGGAACAATCCACGGGGCCGCGCGCGTTGTACACATTTAAACACGAGGATAGCGGTATGATCATTAAAATTTCTCCCAAAATAAAAAGTTCGGAAATAACCGTGGAAAAGGATTATGTCCGTCGTCGTTCATTTATAAAGTACTCCGCGCTTACGCTGGCTTCGGCGGGTTTAAAGCCCTTGCTGGCCCAAAGCGATAAAAACGAGCGCAACGGCCAGCCTGCTTTAAAGTATCAAAAGAACAAGCGTTACAGCACAACGGAAAAACAAAATTCCTGGGCTGATATCACAGGGTACAATAATTTTTACGAATTCGGCACGGATAAAAGCGATCCGAAGAGAAATGCCCGGAACTTTAAGGCCCGCCCCTGGAAAGTGCGCATGGATGGTCTTTGTCAAAAGCCGGGCGACTATGACGTGGATGATTTGATTCGGGAAAGCGAACTGGAAGAACGTATATATCGTTTGCGCTGCGTGGAGGCCTGGTCCATGGTTATTCCCTGGTTGGGAATTCCCCTGCATAAGTTGATCAAAAAAGCCGTCCCTGATTCAAAGGCCCGCTTTGTGGAATTTACAACCTTGCACGACCCCGGGCGCATGCCGGGGCAACGCAGCGGCATTCTGGACTGGCCCTATCGGGAAGGTTTACGCATGGATGAGGCGATGCATCCCTTAACCATTATGGCGGTGGGACTTTATGGAAAGGTTCTGCCCAACCAGAACGGCGCGCCGATCCGCCTGATTGTACCCTGGAAGTACGGGTTTAAAAGCATTAAATCCGTTGTCCGTATCCGCTTTGTGGAAAAGATGCCTCTGAATACCTGGCAGCAACTGGCCCCGCAGGAATATGGCTTTTATGCCAATGTCAACCCCAATGTGGATCATCCCCGCTGGAGCCAGAAAAGGGAAAGACGCATCGGTTCCTTTTTTAAGATAGAGACGGAAATGTTTAATGGCTATGCTGACGAAGTGGGCAGTATGTACGCTTCTCTTGATTTAAGGAAATGGTATTAAATTTTTAGTGGGCGGCCTTTAAAGGTAACCGCCAGTAAAGAAACATCGTCATCAAAGGTGGTACGTTTTGTGTGGTCGGCCAGAGCGCGTATGATGCTGTCCAGTGTTTCATCCGCCGTCATTTGGGCTTCCCGCCGGATCACCTCCATAAGCCTTTCCTGTCCGAACCACTCATTTGTCCGCCCGCCCGCCGCTTCGCAGACGCCATCCGAATAGATAAATAAACGGTCGCCCGGACTAAGCCGGGTTTTTATAACGGGATCATTCCGGGTAAAATCCCAGCCGATAGGCAAGCCTCCCCGGGAATCGGACTCCACGGAACCGTCACACCTTTGAATAACGGGCGCATTGTGACCGGCCCGGGCATAGCGCACTTCGCCTGTCTGTACATTGATCAGCATATATACCATGGTCAGGTAGAAACCGTAACGGTCGAAAAAGTTTTCCTCATTCAACAGGGCGATCACCTCGTCCGGCTCATGGATACGATAATAGGGCGCCTTGTTCATCCGTGATTTCAACAGGGTGTTGGAACCGTTGGCGTTGAGCATTTGGGAAAGGCTGACGCTGAAAAGGGCCGAGGAGACGCCATGACCGGAAATGTCGATCTGGTACAGCCCCACATGTGTTTCATCCAGACGCATAATATTGTAGGTATCACCCGAAACATAGCGTGAGGGGAAAAAACGGGCGCGAAACTCCAGGGCGTCAATTTCCGGTATATCGCGCGGCAACAGATTCATCTGCGCTTCACGGGCGTTATTCAGTTCCTCGTCCACGGATGTCAGCCGCTTTTCCAAATGATGATTCTTCTCAATTAACTGCGATTGCCTGAGAAAAATTTTCTCAATCAGATGTTCAAGGCCATATTTTTGCAGCAGGCTCTGTTCATACTCGCTGATAAGCATGTCCTGTGCCAGCCGGTATTCTTCGGCATTCATAACTGTATAGGGGTTTATTTTTTTGGTTGATGTATATGCTCGACGCAATGTATCTTGCCTTTATTAACAAAAGATAATGTGCGGAAATGATACATCCATGATTCAAATTAACCGGGTTAAACCTCATGCCGAGCTGATTTTGGACAGGCCGGATAAATTCAATGCGCTCAATTCCGGGATGATGAAGCGCCTCCAGGAGGCGCTGGCCGAGCTGGAAGGCGATGACGATACACGCTGCGTGGTTCTGAAAAGCTCTTCTTCCGGTGCCTTCTGTTCCGGCGTGGACCTGCGGGAACTGGCCGGGTTCACTTCTGTTGAGCAGGCCCGTAATTTCGCCCTGCTGCTGGATGAAACTCTTTTAAAATTGTTGAAATTTCCCAAGCCGGTGATTGCCCGGTTGCACGGATTTGTTTATGGCGGCGGGTTTGCCCTTGCTTCCGTTTGCGATATCCGCCTGGTGGCGCCGGATACCAAAATAGCCTTTCCCGCCGGACGCCTGGGCGCCATTTTACCACCGGCGCTGACCTTTATGCTCAACGCCTTAACGGGACTGGGCAATACGCGTGAACTGCTACTAACGGGACGGAGCGTGAAGGCGCGGGAAGCCCTGGAACTGGGTTTGGTTCAGTATCTGCTTCCCCCTGCCGAAATGGAGAAAAAAATCCATTACCTTATCGGAGAGTTGTGTAAAAGCACCGATACCGCCCTGGCCATGACAAAAAAGATAAGTAATCATCCCCTGATAGCCGCTATTGAACAGAGCAATCTTACAGCTGCGGAAAATTTTGCCTATCTGGCGGCCACTCCCGAATGGCAACAACGCCTGAGTAACTTTGTTAAGCGGAACAAATCCTAAACTTGTGTGCCCATGCCGGAAATAGATGAAAACATGACTCTGAATGAGTTGATTACGCACTGTGCCTCGGAAAAGCTATCCGTAAAAAACCCTGCCTGGCTTGTGTTTTGGCAAAGATATCGGTCCCGTATATACGGAATGGCGCGTTATGCCTGTAAAAAAAACATCCCGCCCCAACACCGCCTTTTTAATGATATTGTGGACGATGTTGTTGGTGAAGTCCTGTTGATTCTTAACAACGAACTGGCCGGTTTCCGAAACAGGGATGATGAAACCCGTTTTATGGCCTGGCTGGCCATAATTATTAACCGGGCGACCTTACGCTATATGCAAAAAAACTACTCACGGATATATTTCGTCGATAAAAACAGGGAGGGCCCATGTTCCGGCGAACAGTTCCATTGCTGGGAATTGTACGACTATCTGGTGGCTTTTTTCAGGAAAGCCCGGAAAAAAAACAGCGTTCAGTTGGAGCGTGATATTAATATTTTTATGCTCTATACCTTTGCCGATTTTTCCCCGGAGGCCATAAAACGACAACCGTGTATGAAAAGCGTTTCCCTGCGGGCCATTCAACTGGTTATCAACCGGATGAGGAAAAAACTTGAAACGGATAGGTTTATATAAAAGACTTGAGAAAAAATAAAAAATAAGCGTCTCTTATTACTTAGAGGTGCAGGATAAGCCGTAAGGGATTTTACAATGTCGCCATCAAATCTTGGTAAGATTTTGGCCATGCTTCATTGCCGGGATAGCAGGAGCATACCTCCCGGATTGACGGATGATTACAGCTTTGTCAGGCAACGTTACGAGACCCTGAAAAATAAGGGTGGGAAGTCTTCCCCGCTTCCCGTCAAAGGGGTAAAAACAGTTTCGGAACACCTGAGCGAAGAACAAATAGATTTGTTCATCGGTATCTTTTTACTGGATAAAAAAGACGAGAGCTGCATGGAATTGGCCGTAAGTCTCAATGATGATTTTTCATGGTTTTCCACGTATGGCGTCGTACTCAGACAATTTATTCAGGGATGTGAGGCCGGATGAGGATAAAGGCCCAGGGGGATTAAGATGTATATGGTTGAGCAGTTACGAAAAATTTTGAAATTTGGGGAAGACCTGGAACCCATGGTGCGGGAGGCCGGGCTTCCGTCCGGTTATATTCCCCTGTTTTTGGAGTTAAGGCAAACACAAAGCCTCTCGCGGGAGTGTCGTCCTTTAAATTTAAAGGAGTTGGATGATATTTTGATCGCCTATTGGGCGGGGCGCTATACGGCGGAACAATTAAGCATGCTTAAGGCTGCCCTGATAGGTGATGATTCCACGGCTCGGTTGTTTGTCAAACGTCTGATGGACCATCAGGGACATATTCGGGCCGGCATGAATGCGAAAGAAGCGGGCCTTTCCATGGACGCGCTTATTAAAAGGGGCAGGAGCGTAAACAACTCTTCATCTTTTTATAAAAAATGGGCCGCGGTATGGATATTCCCCATTGCCGCCACCATTCTAACTGTACTTTTGTGGCCAAGGCTTTCCATCTATGATAAATTTAATTTCGATCAGGAGCCGCCGCTGGCCTTTCAAACGGATGTTCAGCGCAATCTGCTTGAATACACTCCTCTTTCCTCTCCGGTAGACTCTTTTTTTATAAACGGCATGAAGGCCTATCTGGCATGCGATTATAAACAGGCGCTAAACATATGGGCCGGACATCCCATGAAAGGGAAGCATGAACGACTGATTCGCTTATACAGCGCACTTAGCTATATTGGTCTTGCCTTGTCCAGGGAGAACGGGAACAAACAGAATGATAATAATATTTCCCGGGCCATTACCCTGTTGCGGGGGCTTGGACCGGATATCTCCGATACGGAACGTTACTTTTATGCTCTGGCGCTTATCCTTGCGGAACGGGACAGCGAGGCGCGGGAACAGCTAAAGCACATAAGCGATCCGGATGTTCAGGCAAGGGCGGAAAAGCTGTTGCCCTATGTAAACTGAAAACACAGCTTTCACACACCTGTTTTTCACCTTTGTGACCGCTCTCTTCTCTTTCGGATAAAATTTCTCCTTGAAAATATTACGGAATAGTATAAATTATCTGCTTTTGACCGCTTATTTCCATAATTGCCGGGAAGCAGATGAAGTTATTTATTGCATTCGTATTCTTTTGGACGCCCTTTTTTCTTCCGGCAAAAGTAGATAGGGCGCTCTACTACAGTTTTTTTAATCAATCGTTGACCAGGGCGGACAGCACCTATTTTTTTACCCTGGGAGATTCGCTTTTAAAGCAACTGGAAGAAGACTACGATCCGAATATTTATGTTTTGGTAACAGGGGCCATGGGGCTCTATCTGCATGTGCGCAGCCATCACGATCAGGCGATACCCTACCTAAAGAAAGCCTTAAACGTCGACGCCCCAAAAAGATTTTATACACGCAGCAGATGCGCGTTGGCCCTAACCTCCGTTTATCTTTCCCGGGGCGAGCTGCCCGCGGCCTTCAGGTATCTGAAAAGGGCCAGGGAACTGGTAAAGGGGAAGATGAATGACCGGCTTAAGGAATATCGGGTGCATAAGAAAAGAATTCAGAATGCCGAATTACAGCTATATCGCGAACTGGGCCTGAATGGACTGGTTCTTGAAAAACTGATCCGGCTGTTGCAGAATAAACAGCCTTACATTTACGATGTGTTTCGTCTTGGCGAGTTGTATCAAAGCTTAAACGATCTGGATAATGCCATCGTCTACTATAAAAGGGTTTTAAAGAGGGAGAAAGAGGATAAACTGCTTAACGAAAAACTTAAGGTTTACGTATTAAACAGGATGGGTGACGCCTATTTTGACAAGAAAGAGTATAACCATGCCCTACGGTATTACATGGAATCTCAAAAACTCGCCGAATCGCTTAAATTTAACAAATATATCTGGGCGGCGCACCTTGACCGGGCTTTTACCTATGCGCATCTGTCCCTGGTAGACTCCGCTAAAAGGGAGCTAAAAGCCCTGGCCCGGGTGCGCTACCGTCCTCCGCTGGCAGAACGACTGGGGCATTTGTATGCCGTTAAATCCATGGTGGCCAATATTGAAGGAAAAACCGACTCCGCAGTGATATTGGCCCGCAGGGGGCTAAAGCTGATTGAATCCCGTCGTAAAAATATAGAAATCTCTGATATTCGGCAGGCGGTTTTCAGAACCAATCAGGTTAATTTTGAACAGATGAAATATGCGCTTTATGAGAAATATCAAAAAGAGAAAAATCCTGTACTTATAGATTCCCTGTATAAATATTCCATTCTTTCCAGGGGAAGAATGTATGGGGAAAAAAGCAGACCGGATACCAGCGCGCGGGCCTATAAGGAATATTTAGACGCTTGCGGAGACCTGGAAGCCTTTCAACTGCGGCAAAGACTTTCGGGGGCATCTTTTAACGATTCTCTGAATGAAGAGCTGAGCGTTCGACGTTTTCGCCTGGTAGAGACGCGGATTGAAATGATAAACAAGGAAAATGCCACCCGTTACCGTCCGCTGCCCGACCTATCGGAATTAAAGATAAAAATGAAAAAACGTAACGCCGCCCTGGTAATTTATGATCTTAATCCCCACAGGCCCTATGCTGTTTTTGTCGGGGCTGGCAGGACCGACCTTATACCGCTTTCGCTGAATGTCGGGAATTTAAAGGATTCCCTTGCCGCTTATGTGGATCAACTTTTTAATGATGACGGAGCAGACGGCAAGGTGTTTAATGCGGAGCTGGCTTCTTTTCTTTACGACCGGCTATGGCAGCCGCTTGTTTCACGGGTTTCCCTGCCGGACGATATTATGATTATACCGGATATCGATATGGCTGTTTTGCCATTTGAAACCCTGCTGAGCCGGAAAATGCCCCAAAAGTATTACACTTCCACAGAGCCGGCCCCCTATTGGGAAAGATTATTGTTACAAAAACATAATTTCAGTTACCTGCCCGGAATTTACAGCTTAGGGGATACACTCTCTTTTACCGAACCCCGAGCCCTGATTTTGGGAGATCCTCTTATCAGATCTGGTGAAAACGGGCCCGGCCTGCCTTCCCTTAACAGTGATCCTTTGTATTATGCCCGGGCCGAGAGCGAGGCGGTTTACGATATGATTCCCGCTTCACGTTTGTTTTTGGGAAAAAGAGCCACGGAGAGCGCTTTTCTTGAAAATGCCGATCAATACTCTATTTGGCATTTTGCCACCCATGCCCGAAATGACGCGGACTACTATAATATGTCCTTTATTGCGCTCAGTGCCGATAGCATAAGGGGAAAAGACGGTTTGTTAATGGCCTATGAAATACAGAATATGCGGCGCGCCCCAAAACTGGTCACCATCAGCGCCTGCAACAGCGGGGTGGGGCCGGTGCTCGAAGGGGAAGGAACGCTAAGCCTGGCCCGCTTTTTTATGATAAACGATGCTGAAAATGTTATAGTAACCCAATGGGCCGTTAGCGACGCCTATAGCGCGCGATTAATGAAGGCCTTTTACCGGGGTCTGATACAGGAAAAAATTCCTTCTATCTCCCGTGCCTTTACCCGGGCCAAAATAATAGTGGCGCGGAAAGGGGGGACGGAGAGTGATAACTACAAACATCCTTCTTCATGGGCCGCTTTTCGTCTTTATGGGGACTGCCCCAATGTTTTTGTTGAGAATAAGGGCTATAATCGATGGTGGCTGTTGGCGATTTTGCTTTTTTTATTTGCCGGGGCAGTAGCATTTCTACGTTTTCGTTTATAAATTTGTTACTCCTGGTTGAATCATGATCCGGCCAGGCGTATCTTTGTCGGAGTAACGAAAAGATATTTTACTGTTTAAGTAAGGAAAATATCGTTCGACTACCAATGTTCATCTGAAATATCTTGTGTTTTTATTTTACTTGAGAAAAAAGAGCGCTTACTCGTCTCTATTAAAATGAACACACATATCTACATTCTTTTCTCAAAACACCGGATTCCCGGTAACTCCACCGCATGGCTCTATTCCCCTCGGGCTATGCGGTTTTTTATTTATGGCGGGAGTAGTCACATCCAAACTATGTTGAACTTTCCGGTTGTCGGATTGAAGCTGAAGTAAAATAAAGGCCCCTAACGACCCCGCCTCCTGGCTACCGGACAGTGACTATTATTATCGGATAGCCGGGATGCCATATCCGATATTGGAGATAGTGCGTATGTTGAGCTTACCGATATCTCAATCTATATGGGGCAATAATGATTGCCTGCTTTATATTCCTTCCCTGAAAATATCGTTTGCATTTCTAAGGTTGTTGAAGTATAATACGTCGAAATGATTTACTTCCTAAGTCTTTATCCCAAAATATCATGATAAAATTATATAAAATGAGAAATATATATAATTTCCTTAGTTGTATTAAGGTGAGGAGTCCATAGTCTTTTTCCGGGTTTGTTAATGGATTTTTTTGAAAATGTATCATTTAATTATATATGGAGTTACTTATGAATCGATTTTTACGATTTGTGTTCTTGTTCACATTGTTTACGGGTTCGATACTGTTTGCGCAGAGTAAAAAGGTATCGGGCGTTATTATGGACGCCAATCGCGAGCCGCTGCCCGGGGTAAATATCCAGGTAAAGGGGACGTTAAACGGTACCACTACCGATAACGAGGGCGTTTTCCTGTTAAAGGTAGATGCGCTGCCGGTTACCCTGGAAATCTCTTATGTGGGGTATAAAACAACCGAAGTCGTTGTGGAAAATGAGAATGTTCTGGAAGTTGTCATGGAGCAGGATGTTCTGGAAGCGGAAAATGTGGTGGTCGTAGGGTCCCGTTTTCGTCCCAGAACGGCGATTACTTCTCCCGAGCCTATTGATAACATCAAGCTGAAGGATTTACACGCCACCGCTCAGGTTTCGCTGGACAAAATGCTGCACTATGTGGTACCGTCCTTTAACTCGACCCAGCAAACGATTTCCGATGCCACGGCCCACTTTGATCCCGCCGATCTGCGCGGCCTGGGGCCCAGCAGAACCCTGGTGCTGATCAATGGCAAGCGTAAAAACCCTTCCGCTCTGGTTTATATTAACGACACGCCGGGCAAGGGTGACGTGGGCGTGGATATGAACAGCATTCCCATCAGCGCCATCAAGCGTGTGGAAGTGCTGCGCGACGGCGCCTCCACCCAATACGGTTCCGATGCCATCGCCGGTGTAATTAATATTATTCTGGAAGACCAGACCGTGGCCACCCGCACGCAAAGCTTTGCGGGCATCACTTCCGAGGGCGACGGCTTTCAGTTTGGCAGCAGTATCAATACGGGCTTTGACCTCGGGGAAAATGGATTTGTCAATGTTTCCAGTTCCTATACCAAGCAAAACGAAACCAACCGCGCCGGTACGCCGGGCAAGGATGGTCTCTTTGGCCCCATCTTTAACGATCCCGCGCTGATCAACGGCACGCATCCGTTTATCCAGGCCAATCCCGATCTGGGCATGCGCGTGGGGTTGCCGAACATGGAAACCGCTGATATTTACTATAACTCGGCTGTTACTCTTGATGAAAACAGTGAGCTCTACTCCTTTGGCGGTCTTGTTTATCGCACGGGTAAAAGCTACGCGCTTTACAGGACCCCCTATTGGATTCCGGACAACTACTTTCTTCTGCATGACGAAGGCACTACCTACAATGGTTTCCAGCCGACGTTTGAGACCAATATTTTCGACGCCCAGTTTACCACGGGTTTTAAATCTCAAAAAGCGGGCTGGCAATATGACCTGAGTTATACCTATGGCAGTAACGCGGTAGACTATACCATCGGCAATACCTTGAACCTGGATTTGGGCGCCCAAAGCCCGACACAGTTCTATGCCGGCGGTTATACTTTTAATAACCATGTCATCAACTTTGACATGACAAAAATGTTTTTTGACAAGCTGGCCGTTAACGTCGGTACCGAGTTCCGTCAGGAAAACTTTATCGCCCGCGCCGGGGAAGAAGCCTCCTATTTTGGCGGCGGTGCTCAGTCCTTTCCCGGTCTGCAGCCGCAGAATGCCGTGGATGCCAAGCGTACCAATATCGGTGCCTATCTTGACCTGGGTCTTGATCTGACGGAAAACTTTTTCGTCGGCGCCGCCACCCGTGTGGAACGCTACAGTGATTTCGGTAACAGCACCACATATAAACTGAACGGCCGTCTTAAAACAAGCGATAACAAATATAGTGTTCGTGCTTCCGTATCCACCGGCTTCCGTGCCCCGTCATTGCATCAGATTTATCTGAGCAACATCCAAACGCTGGTATCCGGCGGTACCATCAGTAACCAGGGTACGTTCAACAATAACAGCCCGATACTTAGAAAACTGGGCGTGGATAAATTGAAGCAGGAAAGATCTCAAAACTTTACGCTGGGTGTTGCCGGCCGTCCCTTTGAGGGCTTTTATATAAGCGCCGACCTTTTCCGCATCAATCTGGATGATCGTATCGTTTATTCCAGCTCCATTGCATCCAGCGATACCAACAGCACGGTGGGCCGTATCCTGAAGGATAACAACATCACCAGTCTCAAGTTCTTTATCAATGCCGTGAATACACTCAGCCAGGGTGTGGATATTGTGGGTACCTACAATATCGATCAGTTCCGCTTTAACCTGGCGGCCACCTTTGCCAGGCATTCCATAGAGGGAAAGATCAACACTCCCGACGTTTTGGCTAAGGACGGCATCGACATCTTTGACCGCAAGGAACAGTCCCGTATTCTGACCTCCCGTCCCACCACCAAGGTTGTGGTTGGCGGTCAGTATACCTTTGACGCTTTCCGGGTGGGCGCCAACGCTACCTATTTCGGCGAAGTGACCTGGCAGCACGCCTCGGATCCGGCCAAGGATCAGACCTTTTCCGCCAAAACGCTGATCGACCTCAATCTGAACTACAAGGTTAACAGTGCCTTGTCCTTCAGTCTGCTGGTCAATAATGTGTTTAATGTCTATCCGGATGTGATTGACACCAAGGGGGATTTTGTAACCGACCTCGGCGGTCGTTTTAAGTATCCCTGGGAAGTCAACCAGTTTGGATTTAATGGCACCACCTATTATTTAACCGCCAATATCAATCTGTAATAAAACAGTTTGAAGATAAAAGCCCCGTTATTTATAGCGGGGCTTTTTTTATTATAGGGTCTTTTAGAGTATCGTGAATAGTAACAGAAGGGGAAAGTGATATTTTATTTGAATCCGGTTATAATTTTTGTTACATCTTAAGCATACGCGGAGAGGTAAATGGATGTAAACACGATTCTCATTGTCGGCGCCGGAAAGGGCGGCCGCAAGCTTCTGGAGCTTTTTTACAATCAATCCGACTGGCGGATTGTGGCTGTGGTTGACAAGAAGGATGACACTCAGGGGCTGCGCCTGGCCCGCCAGCTTAATATCCCCATTGCTCATGACTATAAGCCGTTTTTGGAACAAAAGATCGACCTGATTTTCAATGTGACCAAAAGCGAGGAGGTACAACACGATCTTATCCGCCTTAAGGGTGAGCACACGGAAGTGGTGGGTGGAAAGACCGCCCGTTTTTTTTGGGAATTGAGAGAGGAGCGCATCCGTAACGCCGGGGAAGGGCGCTTTGCCGGAGCGACCCCGGAGCAGTTTGTGGTGGGTAACGATCCGCGCATGCTGGAACTGGAAGAGATGATCCGCAAGGTAGCGCCCACCGATTCACCGGTGTTGATATTCGGGGAAACCGGTACCGGGAAGGAGATGGTGGCCCGGGCCCTGCACCAACTGAGCCTGGTGGCCGATAAGCCCTTTGTGGCCATCAATTGCACCGCCCTACCGTTCAATCTTTTCGAAAGCGAGTTTTTCGGCCATAAAAAGGGCGCCTTTACCGGAGCCGCCTCCGATAAACTGGGGCTGGTGGAGCAGGCCGACGGCGGAACGCTGTTCCTGGATGAGATCGGCGATCTGCCGCTGGAGATGCAGGTTAAGCTGCTGCGCTTTCTGCAATCCGGTGAATTCCGTCCGGTGGGCTCAACGGAACCGCGCCGGGTGAAGGTGCGCATACTGGCGGCCACCAACCGTGACCTGGAAAGAGCGATTGCCGAAGAACGTTTTCGTTCCGATCTGTTTTACCGGCTTAGCGTCTTTACCCTGCATCTGCCCGCCCTGCGTGAACGGCGGGGGGATATTCCTCTTTATGCCTATCAGTTTCTTAAGCAATCCATGGTGCGCATCAATAAGCGGGTGGAGTCGATCTCGTCCGCCGCCATGGGCGCGCTTACCGCCTATGACTGGCCCGGTAACCTGCGCGAACTGCAGGGGGTAATCGACCGCGCCGTGATCCTGGCCTCCCACCGTCAAATCGATCTGGAACACCTGCCTTTTCCCATGCGCGGGGAGGTTGAGCAGGATGACACATTGCTTAGCCTGGCCGAGGCCCGGAGGCAAATGCTGGAGGTTTTCGAAAGGCGCATGCTGAAGCGCTACCTGGATCAGGCCGGGCAAAATGTAAGCAAAGCCGCCGAGCTGGCCGGTATGCCCCGGCGAACTTTTTACCGGCTTATGCAAAAGCTGGATATTAAAAAGAATAAAAGTGTGTCATAGTTGGCTCAGTAGGTGGTTTTGGTGTGTCATATCTGGCAATTCTGATTTCTTTTAATTCCGGTCAATGATAACACCTGTCTGTTTTTTTTCATTATTCAAATATGTAAGTGTAATAAGTACAGCATCCTGTATATGTTTCCAGCCGGATTCCGCGGCAGGATGAGGGCCGTTTTCTTTACGGTTTCCGGTTTTTACTCTTTTATATTCTTCCTTTTTCCTCTGTTTGCTTTTCTTGGGTTGTGCCACTTGTGGCACGGGTAGCCGATGTGGTCAATTCGGATCAATTAAGCTAAATCCATAAAACACAATGTATTATCCTGTCTTATTCTGGCGTTGGCACGCCGGTTGAATGGTAAAGGGCCATAACCATCGCATTATCAACAAAGTAAAAGGAGAGATTCCATGGCAGAGAAACAGAAAGATATGGGATTTGACGCCGGCGTCCGGGAGTACAGCGAGGCCGGACGCTATTACTACGATCCCGACTATACGCCAAAAGAGACGGAAGTGCTGGCGGCCTTCCGCGTAACCCCCCAGGAAGGCGTACCCTGGCAGGAAGCCGCCGCCGCCGTCGCCGCGGAATCCTCCTCCGGTACCTGGACGACGGTTTGGTCCGATTTGCTGACCAATCAGGAACGTTATGCCGGGCGTACCTATAAGATTGAAGAGATTCCCGGACATCCCGACCAGTTTATGGCCTACATCGCCTATCCGCTGGATCTGTTTGAGGAAGGTTCCATGGCCAACCTGATGTCTTCCATTGTGGGTAATGTATTCGGCTTTAAGGCCCTGCGCGCTCTGAGGCTGGAGGATATACGCATACCCTCTGTTTTGCTGCGCACCTTTCAGGGACCGCCGCACGGCATTCAGGTGGAGCGTGACCGGTTGAATAAATACGGCCGTCCCCTGCTGGGGGCCACCATGAAGCCCAAGCTGGGACTTTCGGCCAAAAACTATGGCCGGGTGGTATACGAGGCCCTGGCCGGTGGACTGGATTTTACCAAGGATGATGAAAACATCACCTCGCAGCCCTTTATGCGCTGGCGCGACCGTTGTGAGTTTGTGATGGAAGGGGTGCATAAGGCCGAAGCGGAGACCGGTGAGCGCAAGGGGCACTATCTGAATGTCACCGGCGGCGATATGGAAGAGATGTATGCCCGCGCCGAGCTGGCCCGCGATCTGGGTTCGCGTATTATTATGGTGGACTACCTTACCGTAGGCTTTACCGCCTTTACCTCCCTCTCCAAATGGGCCCGGGAAAACGGTATTCTGCTCCATGCCCACCGCGCTTTGCACGCCGTGTTGGACCGCCAGCCCAACCATGGCATACACTGGCGGGTGCTGGCTAAATGGTGCCGCATCGTCGGTGCCGATCATGTGCATAACGGTACCGTGGTGGGCAAGCTGGAGGGCGACCGGCAATCCACCCTGGGCGTGGCCAAATTGATCCGCGATGACTTTGTACCGGCCGATAAAAGCGAGGGCATATTGTTCGATCAACCCTGGGTGTCGGTGCCGGGCATGTTTCCCGTGGCCTCGGGCGGTATCCATGTATGGCACATACCGGAACTGCTGCATCTGTTCGGCGACGATTCCGTTCTGCAGTTTGGCGGAGGAACGCTGGGCCATCCCTGGGGCAGCCGCGCCGGCGCCACCGCCAACCGCGTGGCCCTGGAAGCTGCCGTTAAGGCACGTAATGAAGGGCGCGACCTGATGCGTGAAGGACGTGACATTCTGATGGAAGCGGCGCGTTTTTCACCCGAATTGAAAAAAGCACTGGAAACCTGGAAAGACATCACTTTTGAATTTGACACCGTAGACGCGTTGAATGTGTAAAACGCGAAAGGAGAAAACCATGCATACCGAAACTTTTTCTTACCTGCCGCCCTTTAGCGACAAAGAGGTACAGGCACAGATTGATTATATCATAAAAAATAACTGGATTCCCGGCATCGAGTACACGGAGCAGCCCGGCCTGGACAACTCCTACTGGCGCTTTTGGAAACTGCCCTTTTTTGATGCCAAAACTTCCGCGGAGGTAATGGAAGAATTGAAGGCCTGCCGCGGGGAAAATCCCGGAGCCTATATAAAAATAACAGGCTATGATAATATCCGCCAGGGACAGGTGTTGGCCTTTGTGGCCAGCAAGCCCGGCAAATAATCCTTGAGGCTCATATTAACAGGAGAAGGACGTGAATCGAAAAACAATCATGTTGGGCGTTGTGGGCGATAGCGCCAGCGGGAAAACCACCCTGACCAAAGGCATCGTTAACCTGTTGGGAGAGGAAAACGTTACGGCCATTTGCAGCGACGACTATCACCGTTATAATCGTGAACAGCGCCGGGCCATGAAAATTACGGCCCTCAATCCGGCCTGTAATTATATTGATATCATGGAGCAGCATTTTAATCTGCTGCGCCAGGGACGGCCGATCCTTAAGCCGGTCTATAATCATTCCACGGGAGACTTTGATCCGCCAGAATATATTAAACCCACAAAGTTTGTTATTGTGGAAGGATTGCTGGGTTTCCACAGCCGGGTGATGCGCAACTGCTTTGATGTTAAGGTCTTCCTGGCCCCGCCGGAAGAGTTACGGGTGGAGTGGAAGATGAAGCGGGACACCAGCAAGCGCGGCTATTCCCGGGAGCAGGTGTTGAGCTCTCTCAATGCCCGTGTGGGTGACGCCGCGCATTTTATCCATCCGCAGCGCTCCTTTGCCGATATGGTGGTCAGTTTTTATCCCCCGGAGGAGAACCGGGAGGAGACCGGCTCCCATCTCAATGTCAAGCTGGCCCTGAAGCCGACCATACCCCATCCCGATCTCAGCGATGTGTTGGAGCATGCCGCCAACAGCAACGGTACACCCATGGTGACCATGTCTCTGGGCCGTGATGACGGCAAGCCGGCCGACATTCTGGAAGTAAGCGGCCGCATGAGCGCGGCTAAAAGCAATGAACTGGAAAAATTGCTGGGTAACCATCTCATGTCCGTTGCCGATCAAATGAATCTGGAAAAGCTGGGTACTTTTAATGACGGCAAACAGGATCATGTTTCCTACTCCCTGGCCCTGTCCCAGATGCTGATCGCCTACCATCTGGTAAATGCGCAGGATCCGGTGAATGCCGTGCAATAAATCTTGGTTATTTTGTCAAAGATGCGTAGACTTGCCATTTAGTATTAATTATAAGAGGGAGTAAAAATGTCTCAAATCGATCGGCAGGAACTGGAACAGATACGGGAAATGGCAAAAATTGTGCGCGGGCTTTCCATGGACGGCGTGCAGAAGGCCAATTCCGGCCACCCCGGCATGCCCATGGGCATGGCTGACGCGGCCACGGTACTTTGGATGCGCCATCTTAAACATGATCCGCAAAACCCTTCCTGGTTTAACCGCGACCGCTTTGTGCTCTCGGCCGGGCATGGCAGCATGCTGCTTTACAGTCTGCTTCACCTTACCGGCTACGATCTGAGTCTGGACGATATAAAAAACTTCCGCCAGTGGGGCAGTAAAACCCCCGGGCATCCCGAATACGGTCACACTCCCGGCGTGGAAACCACCACCGGCCCCCTGGGGCAGGGCTTTGCCAACGCCGTGGGCATGGCCCTGGCCGAAAGGCATCTGGCCGCGCGTCTGAATGACGCCGACTGTATCCTGATCGATCATCATACCTATGCCATTGCCGGCGACGGCTGCCTGATGGAAGGCATCTCCCATGAGGCCGCCTCCCTGGCCGGACACCTTAAGCTGGGCCGTTTGATTGTACTCTACGACGACAACCATATCAGTATCGACGGGGATACCAAGCGCAGTTTTACCGAGGATGTACTGAAACGTTTTGACGCCTACGGCTGGCATACCGATCGCGTGGACGGACACGATCCCGAGGCGGTGGACAGGGCCATCACCCGTGCCAAAGACGAAGACCGCCCCTCGCTGATCGCCTGCCGCACCACCATCGGCTTTGGCAGCCCGCACATGGCCGGAACAGCCAAGGTACATGGCTCCCCCCTGGGCGCGGAGGAAATTAAACTGACCAGGGAAAAGCTGGGCCTGCCGACCGAAATCGATTTTTATATTTCGGACAAGGCTTTGGACTATGCCCGTTCCTCCCTGGAAAAGGGCGCCGCCGTCCGTAGCGCGTGGGAACAGTTATATGCGGAGTGCGCGGCGCACAATCCGGCAAAAACGACCCTGCTGGAAAATATGATCGCCGGTAAGCACGACGGGACACTTGATGATATTCTGCCTGCTTTTGAGAATGATGACGCCCTGGCCACCCGCGCCGCTTCCGGCAAGGTGTTGGACGCCATCGTGCCCGGGGTTCCGTCCCTGCTGGGCGGCTCCGCCGATCTGACCGGTTCCAACAATACCCTGCCCAGGGGGGAAGAGGGTATTACCGCCGAAAATTATGAAAACCGTTATGTCTATTACGGTGTGCGCGAGCATGGCATGGCGGCCATGATGAACGGCATGGCCCTGCACGGAGGCGTTATTCCCTACGGCGGAACCTTTCTGGTTTTTTCCGACTATATGCGTAACAGTGTGCGCCTGGCGGCCATGATGGGCATTCAGGTGGTTTTTGTTTTTACACATGACTCGATTGGCCTTGGGGAAGACGGGCCGACGCACCAACCGGTGGAACATGTTTCCAGTCTGCGGCTTATTCCCAATCTTACCGTTATCCGTCCGGCCGACGCCCGGGAAACGGCCTTTGCCTGGAAATGTGCCCTGGAAAATAAAAAGGGGCCGACCGCCCTGATCTTAACCCGTCAAAAACTGCCCACCTTGCACAAACAGGATTATCCTTCCCTGCCCATGAGTGCAAAAGGCGGCTATATCCTCAGCGATGCCGAAGGGGCGACGGCCATTATCATGGCCAGCGGCTCCGAGGTGGAGATTGCCCTGGCGGCACAGAAGATTTTATCGGAGAAGGGGCAGGCCTGCCGCGTGGTCTCCATGCCCTCCATGGAAATTTTTGAACGGCAAACAGCCGAATACCGGAATGAGGTCCTGCCCGCCGCCATACAAAAACGGGTGGCCATCGAAGCGGGCAGCTCCATGAGCTGGCACAAATATGTGGGTGAGGCCGGTAAGATTATCGCCATAGACACCTACGGCGCCTCGGCCCCCTACAAGGAGATATACCGCCATTACGGACTGACCCCGGAGGCCGTGGCCGCGGCGGTTATGGAAGCTTAGCGGAACGGATTTAAAAGGAAGCATATATTTTATAAAAAGGAAAGAAGATGATTGTTACCACGTCCGATTTATTCAAACAGGCTTACGGCTCTTTTGCCGTGGGCGCCTACAATATCAATAATATGGAGCAGGCCCTGGGTCTGTTTGAAGGCCATATGCGGGCGCAGGCTCCCTTTATTATCCAGATTTCACGGGGAGCGCGAAAGTATGCCGGGGTAAAGATGCTGGAAAGCATCATTCGCGCCGCCGAGGAGATGTACCCGGAGGCCATATTTGCCGTGCATCTGGATCACGGAGACGAGCAAACCTGTTACGACTGCATCGATTCCGGCTTTTACAGCTCGGTGATGATCGACGCCTCGCACGCCCCTTTTGAGGAGAATGTGGCCATTACCCGCCGGGTGGTGGAGCGGGCGCACGCCAGGGGGCTGAGCGTGGAAGCGGAGCTGGGCATGCTGGGCGGCGTGGAAGAGGATATACAGGTGGATGAAAAACATGCCATGCTCACCGATCCGGATGAAGCCCGCGCCTTTGTAGAGCAAAGCGGCTGCGACAGTCTGGCCGTGGCCATTGGTACCAGTCACGGGGCCTATAAATTTGCCGGATCGCAGGGGCTGCATTTTGACCGCATCGCGGCCATTCAGAGCAATTTGCCCGGCTTTCCGCTGGTCATGCACGGTTCCAGTTCCGTGCCCGCCGATGAGGTAAAGCGCATCAATGAAGCGGGCGGGGCTTTGGATCCTTCGGCCAAGGGGGTGGATGACAATGAATTTGTCAAAGCCATTCCCCTGGGCGTTACCAAGGTTAATATCGATACCGACGGACGTTTGGTATGGACCCGGGTACACCGCGAGTATTTCCGTGATCATCCCGATGTGTTCGATTTCCGTAAGCCGGGCAAGGAATATATTGAGGCTTATGCCGACTTTATAGAAGCCAAGGCGCGCAAGCTGCTTTCCCACGGCAGGCTGGAACAGGTACGCCAGGCGCTGGCCGGAGAGGGCGACTGATCATGCCTTACCGCAATCTGGGCATGGACCTGGTGCGTGTTACCGAAGCCGCCGCGCTTTCCGCCGCTCGCTATATGGGGCTGGGCGATAAGGAGGGTGGAGACAAGGCGGCGGTGGACGCCATGCGCGCCGTGCTGAATGGCGTGGATATGGATGGCGTGGTGGTGATTGGCGAGGGGGAAAAAGATGAAGCGCCCATGCTGTATAACGGGGAGAAAATCGGCAATGGTCGCGGCCCCGCCCTGGATGTGGCCGTGGACCCCGTGGAAGGTACCCGTTTGCTGGCCTTTGGCCGTCCCAACTCCATCGCCGTGATCGCGGCGGCGGAAAAGGGCAGCATGTGGCGGCCGGGGCCCTCATATTACATGCGCAAGATTGTGGTGGAAAAGGCCGCCCGCCGGGCCATCGACATCAAAAAATCAGCCACGGAAAATTTGAACCGCATAGCGGAAGCCCTGAACCGCAAGGTGAATGAACTGACCATTTTTATACTCGATAAGCCGCGCCACCGGCAGTTGATCGACGAGATTCGTAAAACCGGGGCCCGTATTTCACTGAACAGCGACGGCGATGTGATGGGCGCCCTGATGGCCGCCATTCCCGGTTCGGGTATCGATGTGCTGATGGGCACGGGCGGCACGCCGGAAGGGGTTATCGCCGCCGCGGCGGTGAAGGCCCTGCATGGCGGCATGCAGGCCCGCTGCCACCCGCAGTCCGATGAGGAACGCCAGGCGCTTACCCGGGCGGGCATGGATATCAGCGCGGTCTATACCGAGGATGATCTGATCCGTTCCGACGACGCCTTTTTTGCCGCCACGGGTATTACCGAGGGCTCTTTTTTGGAGGGCGTCCACTTTGACCGCAATGGCGGCGTAACCACCCACAGCATCGTTATCCGGGCCCTTTCCGGCTCCATGCGCTTTGTGAAAGGGGTGCATCAGCTCAACGCGGAACATATTTTTGGCGCGGAAGGGCTGGCCTCCGCCGTGCGGCTGGCCACCACTTAAGGCGTTGTGTTTTGCGGGAACTCTGTTTAATTTTAAAACTTAGGTAGGACATAAAATAAAATCCTGAAAAACCGGGCAAGGAACAGTATATGAAAACACGAAAAATAGCCCCGTCCATTCTCTCCGCCGATTTTGCCCGTCTGGGTGAACAGATTGCACTGGTGGACAAGGCGGGCGCGGACGTGATCCATGTGGATGTGATGGATGGCCACTTTGTACCCAATATCACCATCGGACCGTTGATCGTTTCGGCCATTCGCCCGGTTACCGATTTACCGCTGGATGTCCACCTGATGATTGAGAACCCCGATCGTTATATCGAGGCCTTTGCCGGGGCGGGCGCCGATTACATCACCGTGCATGTGGAAGCCTGTCCCCATCTGCACCGTAGCTTGCAGGCCATCCGCGAGCTGGGGGTAAAGGCGGGCGTGGCGCTTAACCCGCATACGCCGGTTTCGGCCGTCGCCGAGGCGCTGGATGTGCTTGATCTGATCCTGATCATGTCCGTGAATCCCGGTTTTGGCGGGCAGAAGTTCATTCCCCGCGCCCTGCACAAGCTGAAAGCCACGCGCGAGCTGCTGACGGCCACGGGCATGGGACACATTGAGGTGGAGGTTGACGGCGGGGTAAAGAGCGGCAATATCCGGGAGATAGCCGAAGCAGGCGCTGAAATACTTGTGGCCGGATCGGCTATCTTTAAAGCGCCCGATCCGGCCGAAGCCATCCGGGAGATGAAATCGCTGCTCGATATGACAAAGCAATAGACCCGGTTAAATCATAAGCCGGGGGGTATGTCTGAAAGAACAGTTTCCGCCAGGTTATGAATGGGTTTTAGTCCCAATAAAACACCTCCCCATACGAAACTTAGATTATGGCCTTACGCCCCGTATTCCTGAAATCCATTACTGAAAGATGTGATAAAATTTTGTCCCGGCTATAAATAACATTATATTTGCATGATAACATCGTTTAGGTTATTGTGCACTAATAAAGTTATTGTAAGGGGAATGATGAAGCTGCGACAATATATTTTTGAATTACTTGGAGTGGATTTACGACTGCAACCTTTAAAAGCGGTTGACAGGAAGAAGTTGCCGCTTTACCTGATGGAAATATATAATCTAAAAAGAGGTTCCCTGTTCGGCCGGGAAGTTATGTTTTTGGAACAAAAGACACAGGGACATTTCACCGCCGGCCAATATCACAAGCAGATCACCCATATCGAAAATACTTTTAATATGCCGGCCGTTCTGGTTCTGGAACAGCTGGAAGCATTTAACCGAAAGCGGCTTATAAAAAGAAAAACAGCTTTTATTATTCCGGGACTGCAGATGTATATTCCCCAGTTGTTGGTGGATTTACGTGAGTTTCGTACTGTAACACAAAAGAAAAAGGAGAAGCTTCAACCGGCGGCGCAGTGCCTCCTTCTGTACCATCTTGAAAAAGAGGGTGTTGAAAATATGAACTTTAAGGAGATTGCCCATAAAGTTAACTACACACAAATGACCGTTACCCGCGGCGCAAGGGAGTTGGCCGCTAAACAGTTGTGTCGCATTGAGGGGACGAACGGGAAACGATTGGTTTTTGATGAGGATAGGGAAAATATCTGGAACAGGGCGTTGCCGTATTTACAAAATCCTGTAAAAGAAAAGATATATACTGACGACTTTATTGACGAGCAATTACTTTTTCAATCGGGTATGAACGCCCTCTCCCGGTTAACCGATTTGACGGATGGCCCACAAGAATGTTTTGCCATTGCCCAAAGAGACTATAACGATTTACTCAAGCATAAACGTATCACCGCCATAAACAGATATGAAGGACGTGTCTGCCTGGAAATCTGGAGATATGCGCCCGCTATCCTCGCGGAAAATCGTATTGTGGATACGCTGTCCCTGTATCTTATTTTTAAGGATATCAGGGATGAACGCGTGGAAAAGGAAATTGAAAAGATGGTAAGCCGTGTATGGTAAAAGGTATTGATATATTTCGTGATTTTTTTAGGGAATTTGCAGGAAATTATATTTTAATCGGAGGCGCCGCCTGTGATGTGCATATGAGCCGGGCGGGCCTGCATTTTAGGGCAACCAGGGATCTGGATATCGTTCTCGTTGTCGAAGCGCTTAACTCTGCTTTTATTCAAAAATTTTGGGAATTTATTAAAGAGGGGAACTATCATAATAGACAGAAAAGCGTGGGGAAAAGAAAATATTATCGTTTTATTAAACCGGAAAAAGAGGGATATCCTTTTCAGTTAGAGTTGTTCGCCGCAAAACCACAACTGTTGAACCTGCCGGACGAATCGCGCCTGACGCCCATTCCCGCCGGAGAAGACATCTCGAGTTTATCGGCGATTTTAATGGATGAGGATTATTACAATTTTGTTAAGGAGCATAGCACTGTCAGGGGAAACCTTCATGTGGCGCAAACAGAAGCTTTAATTTGTTTAAAGGCCCGCGCGTTTCTCGATTTACAAAACAGAAGGGAACGGGGAGAGGAAGTTGATGAAAGATCCGTCAGAAAGCATAAGAATGATGTAATCCGTCTGGCGGTATTGCTTACCTCGGAGAAATCTTTAAAGCTGCCATCGTCAATAGCTTTAGACATGGAAAAATTTTTACGGGTAATCGAGGAGAGTCCGCCTGATTATAAGTTACTCGGAAAAAACATGGGAATTCCCGGCATGGGCGGCACTAATATTATTAAGCAACTAAGGCACACATATTTAGTATAGACTTCTCTCGTTTAAAAAGGCCACATACACATCTGTTGAGCCGGTAAAAGCAGAACTGACAGAAATTATTTATGCTGCCCGGTCGTTAAACCCGCTAACGGCAGCATGGGCACGCCCCGGACAATCCATCACCTGGAGGAAGTATGTTTAGAGCCCGCTCTTTATCTTTCCTGTTTCTTTTCTTTACTTTATGCACGGTTTCCTGTAAGGAAAACGCTGCTCCCGGAAAAATCACCGATGACGTCATACGCACCGATCCCATCCCGGCCGACAGATACGGCGGGGATGCCTATGGCATGAAGAAGTATGTTCTGGTCTTTTTAAAGCGCGGCCCCAATCCTCCCGCGGATTCCACCGAAGCGGCGCGCCTGCAACAGGCCCATATGGCCAACATCAGGCGGCTGGCCGATGAGGGTACGCTGGTGCTGGCCGGACCTTTTTTGGAGGATGGTGATCTGCGCGGC
>JALXBH010000054.1 GCA_026991535.1 Calditrichia bacterium
TTCGTTACGCGGGGCCTGATAGGGGCGTTGCGCATCGGACTCCGACCATTGCGGTTCCGGCAGGGCGCGCTTATCCACCTTGCCGTTGGGCGTAAGGGGAAAGGATTGTAACCGTACCCAGGCCGCCGGCTGCATATAATGGGGAAGGCGGCCGGCCATATGGGCGCGCAGGGCGCCGGTTTCTATCTCGACGGAGGCAATATAGTAAGCCACCAGATGCTGTTGCCCCGCGGCCTCGCGCACCATAACCACGGCGTCGGTAACGGCGGGGTATTGCCGCAACTGATGTTCGATTTCACCGGGCTCTATGCGGAATCCGCGCAATTTCAACTGTTCGTCCATGCGTCCCAAAAATTCCAGAAGGCCGCTGTCCAGCAAACGCACGCGGTCTCCGGTGCGGTACATACGCGCGCCGGGAATGCCGCTAAAGGGCTCCGGCACAAAACGTTCCGCCGTCAGATCGGGACGCTTAAAATAGCCGCGGCTCAGGCTGTCTCCGGCCAGATAAAGTTCTCCGGGCACGCCAAAGGGTTGCGGCTGCAACTGGCTGTCCAGCACATAAACCCGCACATTGTCTATGGGCGAACCGATAGGCACGGTAGACTGCTCCGCCGGCCGGTTGAGCACAAAGCGGGTGGCGCAGACGGTGTTTTCCGTGGGCCCATAGGCATTGATCAGCCGGCGGTTGTTGATGTGCCAGCGGTTGGCCACTTCCGGCGAAAGGGCTTCTCCGGCGGAAACCAGCGTTTCGAGTTCCGGGAAATCCTCCGGCTCAAGCAGGGCCGAAACGGAGGGCGGCAGGGTGATGGTTGTGATATGTTCATCACGCATCAGCCTTACCAGTCCGGGACCGGGCATCATCTCTTCCTTATCGGCCAGCACCAGCGTGGCGCCGCTGACCAGCGTGGTAAATATTTCCGATACGGAGGCGTCAAAGCTGAAACTGGCAAATTGCAGGCAACGCTTGTGTTCGTTAAGCAGAAAGTCCTTGATCTGAAAGGTGGTCAGGTTACACAGGCTGCGATGTTCCACCATGGTGCCCTTGGGCTTGCCGGTGGAGCCCGAGGTATAGATCATATAAGCCATGTTACGCGGATGGTTAACCGCCCCGGGATTGTCATCGGGGAATTTTTCGTCCGCTTCCTCGTCAAGGAATATGATGGTCGTCGGACTGTTCTCCTCAAGAACGTTCCGCAGCCGGCGCATCGTCTTTTTCGTGGTCAGCAGCACGCCGATGCCCGCATCCTCTAAAATATAGCGGATACGCTCATCGGGATATTCGGGGTCTATGGGCACATAAACCCCGCCCGCCTTAAGCACGGCCAACAGGGCGATAACCATGTGGGGGGAGCGTTCCAGCGAGATGCCGACCAGTTGCTCCGCCTTTAGTCCCGCCCGGCGCAGTTGATGGGCCCGGCGGTTGGCGGCGCGGTTTAAATCGTCAAAGGTATAACTTTCATGTTTGTACCGCAGGGCCTCTTTGGTGGCAAAGGATTCGGCCGTGCGTTCAAAGAGCTGATGAATAAGATGTTCGCCGGGGAAGGGATGCGCTCTTCCCTCAAGAAAACGGCTTTGGACGGCAAGGGCCTCGCCATCCACCAGACTCAGGGCGCCAACGGGCCGTCCGGGCTCCGTCGTCACCTGTTGCAGCAACAGCCTGAAGTGTTCCATAAGACGCCGGGCCGTGGCCGCCTTAAAAAGATCGGTGTTGTACTCCAACTGCGCCTTGAGGCCGGAGGGACTTTCCATCATGGAAAGGGTCAGGTCAAACTTCGATATCTGTTCGTCGCTCTCAAAGGCTTCTATGGTCAGCCGGTCGTTTTCCATGGCGGCTACCGGGGTGTTTTGCAGCACAAACATCACCTGAAAAAGCGGGGAGCGGCTCATATCGCGATCCTGAACCAGGGCGTCCACCAACTGTTCAAAGGGAATATCCTGGTGGGCCTGGGCTTCCAGACTGTTTTGCCGGATCTGATCTAAAACATCCATAAAGGTCAGGCTGTTGTCGATATCGGCGCGCATCACCAGAGTGTTGACAAAAAAACCGATCAACGGTTCTGTTTCCCTGAAACGGCGGTTGGCCACGGGCGTGCCCGTAAAAATAGTTTCCTGACCGCTGTATTTAAACATCAAAATTTTCCAGACGGCCATTAACACCATGTAGAGGGTATGGTTGTTTTTCAGGGCCAGCGCCTTTACCGCCTCTGTCAATTTTGTATCCAGACTGTAGTCCAGCACGGTGCCGTTAAAGGTTTGCATGGCCGGCCGCGCATGATCCGTGGGCAGTTGCAGCGGGGGGGGATTAAGACCGATTTTTTCCTTCCAGTAGGCCATCTGCTCTTCCAGGGCCTCAT
>JALXBH010000055.1 GCA_026991535.1 Calditrichia bacterium
GCTCAGTTCCTCTATGAGAATATGATGATCGAGGCCAATATCATCCACGCCGCGTATCAGTCCGGGGTGCGGAAGCTTCTTTTCCTGGGCAGTTCCTGTATCTATCCCAAAATGGCGCCGCAGCCCTTGAAGGAGGAGTATCTGCTGACCGGCGCGCTGGAGCCGACCAATGAGGCTTATGCCGTGGCCAAGATCGCCGGTATGAAACTGGCCGAGTTCTACAGCCGTCAATATGGCGTCAATTTTATCTCGGCCATGCCCACTAATTTGTATGGCCCCGGCGATAATTACGATCTGAATAATTCCCATGTTTTGCCGGCCCTGATACGGAAATTCCACGAAGCCCGGGAAACGGGCGCCCCTTTTGTGGAGATATGGGGCACGGGCAAGCCGCGCCGCGAATTCCTGTATGTGGATGACCTGGCCGACGCCTGTTTCTTCCTAATGCAAAATTACGATGAGATCCCCTTTGTCAACGTCGGTACGGGAGAGGACATCTCCATTGGCGAGCTGGCCCTGCTGGTAAAGGAAATTGTCGGTTTTGCGGGGGAGCTGAAATACGATACCGGCAAACCCGACGGCACACCGCGCAAGCTGCTGGACGTCAGCCGTCTGAATGCGATCGGTTGGCGCGCCAAAACCTCCCTGCGTGAGGGGATTGCCAAAACCTATGAACACTATAAGCAGAATCTATAATATGACAAATGACAAGATATGACAAATGATAAATGAAATAAAAAATACAAAATAAAAAATACAAAAATGGGGCTGGGAGTTACTCCGGGCTTTGGGGGAGAGGGAGAAGATAAACCTGGTGTCTTTGTCACTTCATGTGAGTAAGTCTATAGAGCACTCACTTCCTGGAATGTTTTTGGTTCTTTAACCCTGCGTAAAATTCTACTCCTTATTTCCCGAAATTATAAACCTCTTTCCCGGCCAGAATTTGCATACTCAGCCAGCGGGCGGCCATAAACAACAGCATGGCCATCCAGATTCCGTCATTCCCCCAATAAAAACGTCCCGTATAAAAGGCCGGTAAAAAGACCAGCAGCGTGGAGAAAAGCATGGTGTTGCGCATCGCTTTCCCGGCGGTGGCGCCAATATAGATACCATCCCAGATATAGCAGAAACTGTTGACCACCGGGGCCACGGCCGTCCATATATAATAGGATAAAGCCAAAGCGATAACGTTTTCCTTGTTGGTGAAAAGCCTCAGCAGCGCTTCCGGCGCCACACTGTAGGCCAGACTAAACAGCAGCCCCAGACCCGCGCCCCAACCGAATATCCTTTTAATCAACTTCCTTAATCCCTCACGATTACCGGCGCCGATATATTTCCCCACCAGACTTTCCGCCGCAAAAGCAAAACCATCGATCCCGTAGGAAAAAACCATCCATAAATTGAGTAATATGGCATTGGCGGCCAGGATATCGTCACCCATTTCCGCCGACTTGGCCGTGAAGAAGGAAAAAACAAAAATCAGGCTGAGCGTGCGGATAAAAATATCGCGATTGACGGCAAAAAAAGGCTTGATACGCTGCCAGTGAAAAAGCACCCGCAGGGAAAAGTGTTTGAAAAGCTGAACATCCATGCGCCGCAGCAGCCACAGGGCCACGGCCAGACCGAGGTATTGAGCGACAACGGTACCATAGGCCACCCCGTCCGATTGCAGCTTCCATACCAGCACAAAAAGCAGATTGAATACAATATTGCTGATATTGGCGGTCAGGGCGATCCACAAAGGATACTTGGCATTTTGCATACCCAGAAACCAGCCGGTCAGGGCATAGAGCATCAGCGTGGCCGGGGCGGCATAAATACGGATGCGAAAATAGCTGCGGGCATACAGGGCCACCTCATCGGTGGAGTGGATCAGCTCAAAACTCAGCCATTCAATGGCCCTTTGGAACAGGATGAGCGCCAGGGCTATTCCCGCGGCCACCACCAGGGCCCGCAGAAGGATGCGCACCGTTTCGGGCCTGTCGTTAGCGCCGAAAGCCTGGGCCGTAAGACCGGTGGTGCCCATGCGCAGAAAGCCGAATCCCCAGTAGACAAAATTAAATATCATGCCTCCCACGGCCACGGCGCCTATGTAATAAACGGCGTCCAGATGGCCCACCAGCATGGTGTCCACGGAACTGAGCAGGGGCACGGCCAGATTGGTGATGATATTGGGTATGGCCAGTTTTAGTATCTGGCGATTCATTCTGTTCATTCTTTTGAAACCGTTTCCTTAATTAGTGCGGTGCCGGGTACTTCTTTTTTAATACAGGAAAGAGGCGCCGGGTATGTCTTCCGGGGCCTGTGCCATTGTCCGGGAAAGGGGAATAAAAAAAACTTTGTGCCTTCGTGGCTTTGTGTGAAAAATACAAAGATATCTCCTTCCACGTAAACCCGGAATGATCGTAACTCTCCTCACCGGGAAAAACGCGCCCTCCCGTTTTGCAGGTTATTTTTTCTTTTTGTCTTATCTTAAATTTCTTTTATTTTCCCATGAGGTATACATTTTACAGTTTTGTGAAAACAAAAAAGTAAAATGGCTGTATAATAGTCCCTTAAAGAATTTTAAATCAGGATGATAATTTAAATCCAAAGGAGATTAGATGAAATCACTTATAAGGCGGATGTGGCTGGCAGTATTGTTTTTGGCCCCCATTGTTTTATCCGCCCAAAGTACGGCGCGTTCGGAAAATGTGGAAGCGTCGCTAGTACCGGAAGTAACGGCGGTGGCCCCCGGTCAGACCTTTACCGTGGCCCTGCGCATGCGCATGGATCCGGGCTGGCATACATACTGGCGTAACGGCGGCGACTCGGGTCTGCCCACGGAAATCGTCTGGGATTTGCCGCAGGGCTTTAAAACCGGTGAGATTCAATGGCCCTATCCCGAATGGATCGAAACCCCGCCCCTGGTAACCCTGGGCTATCATGATGAAATCTATCTGCTGGTGGATATCACCGCGTCGAAGGATATTAAACCCGGAGAGACCCTCAGACTAAAGGCCCGCGCCGACTGGCTGGAGTGTGAAGTTGTCTGCATCCCCGGCGGCGTCGATTTACAGGTGGAACTGCCGGTTCAGAAAGAAGCGGGAGCGGCCAACCCGGAGTTGTTGCAGGTCTTTTCCGAGGCGCGTCACAGACTGCCCCTACGGGACAGCGGCTGGGCATTTGCCGCCGCGCGGGAAGGAAAGGAAATTGTCATACAGGCCCGGGCGCCGGAGTGGTATAAGGACACCCCCGGCACCATCCGCTTTTTTCCCTATGAAAGCGGTTTGCTGGATTATACCGTGCCCCAGAAAATTTCTTTTAACAACGGAGTGGTTACCGCCCGCCTGGCGCTCTCCTCCATGGCTCCGGAAGAGATAAAACAGATAGAAGGATTGTTCGTTGCCGAAAACGGCTGGCGTGGTGCGCAATCGGAAAAGGCTTTGTATGTGAAGGCCGACATCGGAGAATTGTTTGCCGATGCCGGGACATCCGGGCTTGATGTGGGCAGTTTTCTCTATTTCCTGTTGTTTGCCTTTATCGGCGGTATGATCCTCAATCTGATGCCCTGCGTGCTGCCGGTACTCTCCCTGAAGATCATGGGGTTTGTGCAACAGGCCAATGAAGACCACTCCCAGGCCTGGAAGCATGGCGCCGTATTCACCCTTGGCGTGCTGGTCTCCTTTTGGGTGCTGGCCGGTATCCTTTTGATATTGCGCGCCGGCGGCGAACAACTGGGCTGGGGTTTTCAGCTTCAATCGCCGCTGTTCATTATTATTCTCTCGTTCTTCCTCTTTCTGTTCGCGCTGAGTATGTTCGGCGTGTTTGAACTGGGCACATCCTTAACCACCATCGAGGGGAAGACGGGTAAAAAAAGCGGTTGGAGCGGTTCCTTTGTCAGCGGGGTAACCGCCACGGTGGTGGCCACGCCCTGTACGGCCCCCTTTATGGGCTCGGCCCTGGGCTTTGCCCTTACCCAGCCTCCCTGGGTCTCGATGATGGTCTTCACCTTCCTCGGCCTGGGCATGGCTTTCCCCTACATGTTGCTGGCTTCCATGCCCGGCCTGTTAAAGTTTGTACCCAAACCGGGCCGCTGGATGGAATCGATGAAGCAGTTTATGGGATTTTTACTGGCGGCCACCGTTCTTTGGCTGTTGTGGGTACTGGCCCAGCAGGCCGGCGGCATGATGGTGGTTATCGTCCTGGGCGGTCTGTTGCTGGCTTCCATGGCTGCCTGGGTATACGGCCGCTGGGGCAACCTGGCCATGCCGCCCAAGACCCGGCGCATCTCTTCGTTTATCGCCCTGTTGATTACCGCCGGCGCGCTCTTTCTAACCATCGACAGCGTGGATACATTTGCCGCCACGCCCGGAACCACGGTAGATGCGGCCGTTGACGGAGAGGGCATCCCCTGGCAAAGCTTTGATGAACAGAAGTTGAAGCAGTTCCGCGATGAAGGACGGGAGATTTTTCTTGACTTTACGGCGGCCTGGTGCCTTAGTTGTCAGGTAAATGACCGGGTGACCTTTGGAAATGAAGAAGTACAGAAGGTGTTTCGCGAGCGGGGCATTGTGGCCATTAAGGCCGACTGGACCAACCGGGATGAAGCCATAACCCGGGCCCTGGCCTCCTTTGGGCGGAACAGCGTTCCCCTTTATGTCTATTATCCCCCCGGCAGGAACAGCGCTCCGCAACTATTGCCGGAGCTGATAACGCCGGGCATTGTTTTGGATGTTTTTAAGGAAAACGACGCCCTGACCCGGAAATAGGTTTAAGTATTTATATAACCCTTCTGTTTTTTGAAACAGGAGGGTTTTTTTATGGGAAAAAGGGCGCCTAACGACGTCTTCCGCGACCCATGCCCTTGCCGCGCCGTTGTTGAGGGCGCTGATCCCGACGTTCCCTGATCATTTCGTCATATATCTTTTTCTGCGAGTCGTTTAAAACAGCACGTATCTGTTCCTCCTTTTTCCGGCGGATTTTTTGCAATGCCCGAAAACGCTGCCGTTTGTCCAGGTCGTTGTTTTCCATTAGCGCTTCAATGCGCGTCCGGTGCTCGGTCAATATGCGCTCTATTTTTTCCGTCTGTACGGCATCCGGCTTTAAACGCTCGATGAGTATGGTCATTTGTTTACCGACATCCGGTTTTTTGGGTGCCGGCTGTGCTGCAAGAAACAGGGGGACAATCGAAAACAGGAACAGGAATAAGCGGGTTCTCAATTTAAATCTCCTTTATAATAACAACAGTTGTGTGGGGGAACCAACCGTTCCGAAAGCGGGAACGGAAAAACGCATGATATGTCATTGGACAGGCAGTTGCGGATAAACTTGCAAAAATATCAGATACGGGTGGCGCCGCTGATGCTGTAGGTAAGGCTGTTTTGTGTATAAAGGACGATTTCAATATCCTCCGGGGAGAGGTCGCGCGGCAGATGAAGCTTGTGGCGGCCATTACGTACATCTTTTCCGCTGATGTGTTCAAAGGAACGTACAATGTTAAAACAATCAAATAAGAGACCGGCATTTTCGCCGCTCCGCATATCCATGCGCGCGCTTTTTTGTACCAGGGCAATGTTCAATCGCATGTTGTTCAAGGGACGGCTCAGCTTATAGGCAATCTCAATGCTGTCCTCAAAAAAGGTTGCCGTGGCCCGGATGTCAATGGTTTCCTTTGGTTTTGTTTCCAAAACGGATTCAATCCGCTCCCGGCATATATCCAGATCGTTGCCTTCAAAGGAAGTAAGACCGTTAACAACCATCTGCGGGGTAAACAGGCCGCGCAGGCGCAGGGCGTGGCTGTAATATTGCTGATATTGGGTGAAGGCTTCTGAACTGAAGGGGTCTCTGGCGCCGGAGAGATTGCGGTAATCCACATGAAAAGCCAATATATACAAGGCCGGGTGGTCCTGATTCTCGGGATCGCGAATCTGTTGTACCACCTTTTCCGCCGCGGGGCAACCGGGACAATTAACCGATGTAAACAGCTCTATCAGGGCAAAGCTCTGCGCATCCACGGAAAGCTTGACGGTGTCCGAAGGTATAAAGCGCAGCGCCAGCAAAAGCGTAAGCACAGCGGCGCTGAAACTGTACAGCGCCATCAACAGGTGTTTCATGGATATTTTTTTCATGTCTGGAAAATACGGGACGGCCATGGGGCTTATTTCTCATATCTATAAATTTTTTGCAAAAGAGTGTCATATTTTCGTGATATTTCTCTTTGCCGGGTAAGTCCGCGCGGAAGGAACATAATGCGCTTTATGGTTTTGAATGGTTGAATCAAAAAAATCCTTGTTGTAAAATGGCCTGTTCCGCTAAAGGGATGTGAAAGGCTTAACTGTTTTGCATTAAAAAAGAAATACGGAGTATGCTATGATGAATAAATGGATAATGATCTTTGGCTTCCTGCTGTTTACCCTGATAAGTTCCGGGTGCGATACGCAAAAAGTGAGCGAGGAGAATAAAACGCTAAAGGAGGAAAACGCGCGTCTGAAGGTTATGATGGAGCGCATGCGCGCCTCCGATGACAAACTGATGTTTCTGGCTGCCAAAATGGATGGAGTGAAGGCGCGCATCAAAACCAATTATGGCGATATAGAAATGAAGTTTTTTCCGGCCAAAGCGCCGATACAGTGCTTTAACTTTATAACCCGCGCCGAAAGCGGCTTTTATGACGGCACGCTTTTTCACCGTGTTATCAGGGGCTTTATGATTCAGGGAGGCGATCCGCTGACCAGGGGCGACGATCCCTATAAGTATGGCACGGGCGGGCCGCTGGTTAATGTGCCGAATGAATTTAATGATATTGACCATAAGCGGGGTATCGTATCCACGGCCCGCACGGCCAATCCCAATGCCGGAGCGGGGTCGCAGTTTTTTATCATGCACGCCGACAATCCGGGGCTGAACGGCCAGTATACCGCCTTTGGCCAGGTGACCAATGGTATGGAGGTGGTGGATAAAATCGCTTCCCTGGAGACAAATAAAAGAGACCAGCCGTTAAAGCCGGTACGAATCTTAACGATTGAAGTGTATCGTTAAAAAACGGGATAAATGTGTTAAAAAAAATCTCCTCAATGTCAGGCTGGTCCATGGATCATATTATGGGCTTTCGCCAGTATCTGAAATCTCCCTCTTCCTATGATGATTTGGTAAAGATCATTCATGGTCAGCATGAATTTTTTCCGCCGGACGAGGATTTTGTGACCATAGTGGCCCTGTGCGGCGATAATCCCCGTCCCTTTCTGGAAACGGAGGGCTTGCTGGAGGATGTGGCGTTTTATAACTATGCACCATGGGAGGCATCCGCTCAAAAAGTGGCCGAGGTATACGCCAAAAGTTACTTTCATCCTCACAGGGTACAGCTGATATATTATGCCGACCGGCCTATGGGGCTGACCTATCCCCTGGAACTGCTGATAGCCATCGGCAACCGTCTGCATGCCGAAAACGTGGCCGTAAGCGATTCGGACTTTCAGATGGCCTATGCCGAAATCCGGCGAAGCTATGATTATCACCTGAGCGTCACCAACGGCCGGGAGGCGGTGATCACCTATCCCCGACGGGCGGAACGCAGTTTGGACACCGGAGACTACCCCATAAACCGCTGGGCCATGGAAGATCTGGAAAATATCTATATTTACATGCTTAGCGATCTGAAGGCGCTGAATATGAAAGCCGATTTTCAGTCGGGTTTAAGCATAACCAACAAAAAGGCCAACCGGGCTTTAAATTTTAACAATGTGGGCAGTTGGATCGGAAATTTGCACATGGCCATTCAGGTTATGCGCGCCCACGGCCATCTGGAATATGAGTTCCAGGTACATACCAATCCGCAGAATGAGTCCACCATAAATGTCGATGTGCAACTGGCCAAGATCGATCAACTGTATCAATATTATATGATACCGCTGTCCAATATCGTGCACCTGGCCCTGACCGAGCCGGAGGCCTATCTGATGAAGGATTGGCGCGAGGGACTTTCCTGGGAGAAGGTTAAGGCGGATATCCGCGC
>JALXBH010000056.1 GCA_026991535.1 Calditrichia bacterium
GAGCGGGCCTTTGGGCAATATGCCTGGGCCTACTGGACGATGATAACCTGTAATGTATTTATTCCACAGATTTTCTGGAGCCGTAAAATGCGGCGCAGTCTTCCGGTGATGTTTGTTGTTTCTATTTTTGTAAACATCGGTATGTGGTTTGAGCGTTTCGTCATCATTGCCACATCGTTGTCACAGGACTTTCTTCCTTCCAGTTGGGACTATTTTTCACCGACGATTTGGGACGTATCTCTTCTGGTAGGCTCATTCGGGTTATTTTTTACCCTGTTTTTACTGTTCATTCGTCACTTGCCCATGGTAGCCATGGCTGAAATAAAAGGAGTGCTTCCCCAAGCAGATCCTCATCATGCGCATGAAGGAGAGACACACTAATGGAAAAACAGAAAAAAGCTCTCGCGGTTTTGGCGGAATTTAAAGACCCCGCAGATTTAATCCATGCCGCCGAAAAAGTAAACGAAGCGGGCTATAAGGCCTTTGATTGCCACTCGCCCTTTCCCATACACGGGATGGATGACGCCATGGGTGAAAAACGCTCCCCCCTGGGCTGGATAGTGGGTACGGTTGCCTTTACTGCTTTTATTGGCATGATGGCCTTTCAAGGGTGGACATCGGCGATAGACTATCCGCTGGTTCTTTCCGGTAAACCCCTGTTCAGTTATCAAACCTTTGGCGTGGCCAGCTGGGCGGTTATGGTGCTTTCCTCGGCCATTACGGCCGTGGTAGCCATGCTGGCTCTCAACGGTTTGCCCCGCCTGCATCATCCGCTGTTTTACTCGGATAACTTTAGCAAATTTTCGGATGATGGTTTTTTTGTGAGTATCGAAGCCAGGGACCCGCTTTTTCATAAGGAAAAGACACAACAGTTCCTGGAGTCAATCGGTGGTACAAATATTGAGTTATTGGAAGAATAACATGATGAAGGATAATGTAGTGAAACAACATATAAGATATTCATGGCTTGTCTATGCGCTAATGGCGATGCTCTCGGTAACCTTTATGAGTTGCATGCGCGGAAAACCTTCCGAAAAGCCGCCCATACATCTTAATCCCAATATGGATGACCAGGCCCGATATGACGCCATGGAGGCCAGCCCCTTCTTTGCCGACGGACGTGAAATGCGCCTGCCCCCGGAAGGAACCGTGGCCCGGGATGATTTCCATGAAAACGATGCCTTTTTTTATGGCAAGGATGATAAGGGTAATTTTGTAAAGCGTATTCCCGTGGCCGTTACCGAAGCCTTGATGCAGCGCGGGCAGGAACGCTATAACATCTTTTGCGCCCCGTGCCATAGCAGGGCCGGCGATGGGAACGGTATTGTACCGAAAAGGGGCTTTCTGAAACCGCCTTCTTTTCATCAGCAAAATATTGTTGACTATCCCGATGGCAAGATTTTTGATATTATCAGCAATGGTATCCGTAATATGCCTGCTTACCGTAAGCAGATATTTAATGTTAATGATCGCTGGGCCATTGTGGCTTATGTCAGGGCCCTGCAACGTACGCAAAATGCAAAACTGGCCGATGTTCCGGCAGATAAAGTTAACCAGCTAAAGTAAGAGAAAACACTATGAACTTTGATTCATCCCAATATAGATTTACACAAGCGGGTTCTATTGGAAAAATTTCCATGATTGTTGGTATTGTTATGCTGGCAGTCAGCGCCTTTGGCTATGTGACCGATTCCAAACAATTTTTCGAGGCCTATCTTATTGGCTATATTTTTTGGCTTTCCCTGGCCTTGGGTGGTCTTTTCTTTACACTGATCAACCATCTTTTTGGCAGTGAATGGAATATTGTAATGCGGCGGATTTCAGAGGCTTTAATGCAAACCTTTCCCCTGTTGGCTGTTTTGTTTATCCCGTTGTTATTTGGCATGCATGACCTTTACCACTGGACTCATGAGGACGTTGTGGCTACGGATAAGGTTCTTTTGGCAAAATCCGGTTATTTAAACACCAGCTTTTTTACCATTCGTATTGTCATATATTTTGCTTTATGGATATTTATGAGCCGGGTGATGTATCGCATGTCCCTCAAACAGGATAGGGAGCCTTCGGAAGAGCTGATCATGTCCATGCGCCGCTTAAGTGCGCCGTTCATGATTATTTTCGCCCTTTCTTCCACCTTTGCTTCTTTTGATATATTAATGTCTCTGGAACCGCATTGGTACTCAACCATTTACGGTGTCTATTTCTTTGGCGGCAATTTTTTGGCTGTGATTACCTTTACCATACTCTTTGCTAATTTTCTTAGAAAAAAAGGCATACTTGAAAATATTATTACCGTTGAACATTATCAGGATCTGGGTAAGCTTTTGTTTGCCTTTTTAGTTTTTTGGGGCTACATAGGTTTCTCCCAATACTTTTTAATGTGGTATGCCAACATTCCTGAGGAAACCATCTACTATGTGGAACGATGGGAAGGTGACTGGAAGATCATCACCATGCTTCTGGTGCTGGGCCATTTTCTGTTACCCTTTCTGGCAATCCTGCCGCGCATGGCCAAACGTAATGTTACCTGGCTAAGCGTGGTGGCTCTTTGGGTGCTGGTAATGCACTTTTTTGATTTGTACTGGCTTACAGCGCCGACTTTTTATGCCGGAGAAACTTCCTTTCCCTGGATGATATTTTCGGTACTCATCGGCGTGGGCGGCCTGTTCCTGTGGAACTTCTGGTCCACATTCACTTCCAATCCCATTGTTCCGGCCAATGACAGGCGTTTTGAAGCGTCCGTTCATTTTAAAAATGTGTAATCAAATATAAAGAAAGAGTATTATGAGTAGTGCTGTTAGCTATGAAAAGAACGATGTTAATGTAAAAGTAATGGGTATCATAGCCTTTTTATTGGTCGTTCTTATTGCCGGTTTTGTGATTTTACTGGATGACTACTTTGTATATAATGTGGAAAAGGTTGAAGTCCGCGAGGAACGGCCCAATCCGGAACTCATATCCATCCGGCAACAGGCCGACGAACAACTTAGCGGATACGGCATTGTAGACAAGGAAAAAGGGCTTTATAAGATTCCGATCGACCAGGCCATAAAAGTGGTTATTTCGGAGTATGCTCATTGATTTTTGTGAGGAATATAGCTTTTTTGTTGCTGGGCTTCTCCCTGGCTTTCGGGCAAAGGGTGAGAAACGATGTCCGGGAATTAGAAAAGATTGGCGTGGATGAACACCTGGGAGAGTTTATTCCCCTGGACGTCCCCGTTATTACAACCAACGGAGACACCGTTCTTCTGGGCAGTATGTTCCAAACCGGGAAACCTGTTCTTTTTACACTGGCTTATTATGAGTGTCCCATGCTGTGTTCCATGGTGCTCGACGGGGTATCGCAGAGCATCAATAATTTGAACTGGGAATCGAAAGACCGCTATCAGGTGATTACGGTCAGCATTGACGCCATGGAAACACCCAAAATAGCCGGGGAAAAACGGGAAAAATATTTAAACAGAACGGTAGATACGAGCCTGAAATACAACTGGTCGTTTTTTACCGCGCCCCAGAGTACAATCGACACCTTATCCCGTGCTCTGGGATTTCAATACTACTATGTTGAAGAACAGGATGAGTTTGCGCATCCGGCGGTGGTTTTTATCCTTTCCCCGGAAGGGAAAATATCACGTTACCTTTATGGTTTAAATTATGAACCCAAGGACTTGAAATTTTCACTTATGGAGGCATCCGAAGGCAAAATAGGTAACACTCTGGAACAATTGATACTGTTTTGTTACCATTATGATGCTACCGAAAATACCTACGTACTTTTTGCCCGGAATATAATGCGCCTTGGCGGCATGCTAACCATGGTGTTATTAGGGGCCTTTCTTTTCTTCTACTGGAAAAGAGAACGCAAATTGAAATTGGCAAAATTAAATTAAGAAAAGGACAATAGTTGTATGGATCCAAATGGTTCTTTAATCTTCCCGTCGCAGGTTTCGACCATTGCGCCCGAAGTAGACGCCCTGTTTGATTTTATCCTTTATCTATCCATCATCTTTTTTATCCTCGTTGTGGGGGGGACTTTCTATTTCGCCTGGAAATACCGTAAAAAGGGTGAGGATACTTTTACCAAGGATTTATCCCACAATAATATGCTGGAAGTTTTGTGGACGGTTATTCCCACGATTCTGGTTTTTATCATTTTTGTATGGGGTTTTAAGTCCTATATGAAAATGACTATTCCGCCCGATACGTCTATGGAGATTAAGGTCACCGGACAGAAATGGTTCTGGACTTTTAATTATGCCGAGGGGGCAACCACCACCAATGAGCTGGTTGTTCCGGTAAATCAGCCGGTCAGGCTGCTGATGTCTTCCAATGATGTTATACACAGCTTTTATGTCCCCAACTTCAGAACAAAAATGGATGTATTGCCCAATCGTTACACCCAGCTTTGGTTTGAAGCCACGGAAACCGGAGAATATAACCTCTTTTGTACCGAATACTGCGGTAAGGGGCACTCGGAAATGATTGGCAAGGTTAAGGTTCTGGCCCGGGCGGACTATGATGCCTGGCTGGCGGGCGCGGGTAATGCCGGCGCCAACATGAAGCCGGAAGAGTTCGGAGCAAAGCTTTATAAGGATAAGGCCTGCTTCACCTGCCACTCCATCGACGGTTCACCGCTGGTTGGACCTTCTTTTAAAGGAATATTCGGAAGAACAGAAAAAATGACCGACGGCTCGGAAATTACTGCGGATGAAAACTATATCCGTGAATCGATACTTGAACCGCAGGCCAAGGTTGTGCAGGGCTTTCAGCCTATAATGCCGACCTATCAGGGTGTGCTCAAAGATGAAGAGATCGATGCCCTGATCGCCTACTTTAAGACATTGAAATAGAAAAACTGAAAGGAAAAATGGCATGAGTGTAGCAACTACAGCCAATTATCTAAACGCGGAGAAAGGGATAAAATCCTGGTTGTTTACGCTGGATCATAAGCGTATCGGCCTGATGTACCTTTTTGCCGTGATGACCTCTTTTTTCCTCGGTGGAGTTTTTGCTCTTCTCATCCGATTGGAGCTGCTTCATCCAGGACAGGATTTTTTTACGGCCGATACCTACAATCAACTGTTTACCCTGCATGGCGCCGTAATGATATTCCTGTTTATCATCCCGGCCATTCCGGCGGCTTTGGGTAACTTTGTGCTGCCGCTTATGTTGGGGGCCAAGGATGTGGCTTTTCCCAGGCTGAACCTGGCGTCCTTTTATATTTATGTGGTTGGGGCCCTGTTCGCCTTATACAGTATTGTTGCCGGGGCGGTGGATACGGGATGGACGTTTTACACGCCCTATTCCACAACCACGTCAACGTCGGTTATATCCATGACCATGGGGGCCTTTATTCTAGGGTTTTCTTCAATTTTTACCGGTGTAAATTTTATAGCCACCATCCATAAAATGCGCGCCCCGGGAATGACTTGGTTTAAGATGCCCCTGATGGTCTGGGCTCTTTATGCCACCTCCATAATCCAGGTGTTGGCCACGCCTGTTTTAGGCATTACTCTGTTATTGCTGGTTATTGAGCGCACGGTGGGAATCGGTATCTTTGATCCGGCCATGGGCGGCGATCCGGTATTGTTTCAGCACTTTTTCTGGTTCTACTCGCATCCCGCCGTATATATTATGGTATTGCCCGGAATGGGTATAATCAGTGAACTTGTCGCTACCTTTTCCAAGAAAAAAATCTTTGGTTATAAATTGATTGCCTATTCTTCATTGGGGATCGCTCTGATCAGCTTTCTGGTATGGGGACATCATATGTTCACCAGCGGACAGTCTGAGTTCTCATCGATGGTCTTTTCGTTTTTGACTTTCTTTGTGGGTATTCCCTCGGGCATAAAAATGTTCAACTGGCTGGCGACCATGTATAAGGGCCGCATCACCTTTGAAGCGCCCATGCTTTATACCATTGCCTTTATGTTCCTGTTTGCCATTGGCGGCTTTACAGGCATAATGCTGGGCGCCATCTCCATCGATATACATATGCATGATACCTATTTTGTGGTGGCCCACTTCCATTATACCATGATGGGGGGAACGGTTATCGCCTTTTTGGGCGGTCTGCATTACTGGTGGCCTAAAATATGGGGGCGCATGTACAACGAAAAGTTGGCCAAGGTCGCCTGGGCTTTTATTTTTGTTGGTTTTAATGTGACCTTTTTTACTCAGTTCTTTCTGGGCTCACAGGGCATGCCGCGTCGCTATTACAACTATCTGGATCAGTATCAGCCGCTGCACATGTACTCGACATACGGCTCCTGGATGCTGGGCGTCGGTTTTCTGATCATGGCCTATTATCTCATCTATTCCATTTACAAAGGGCCTAAGGCCCCCAACAATCCCTGGGGCGCCTTGAGTATGGAATGGCAGACGACTTCACCCCCTATTCAACACAACTTTGAAGATCAGCCCGTGTTGGAGCATGAGCCATACGACTATGATACGCGCATGGTGGTGAATGACGAATTGATCAAAAAAGAAGATGTAAAAGAAAAAGAAGATATTAACGTTTAATATAAAGCGGGAAAGTATGGAACAAGCAGAAAAACATCCGTCCTATTTGCAGCATCACTTTGCTGATATGGCACAACAAACCGATGCGGCCAAGCTCGGTATGTGGGTCTTCCTGGTAACGGAAGTACTCCTTTTTGGCGGCTTATTTGGTTTTTATACTTTTTTTCGTGCCTGGTATCCGGAAATGTTTATGGAAGCCCATAAATATCTGGATGTGACTATGGGTACAACAAATACCTTTGTACTTATTACCAGTTCTCTGACCATGGCGCTGGCCATACGGGCCATGCAGCTTGGAAAAAAGAAGCAAACCATTGCCTATCTGGCCGGTACGCTCTTTTTTGCCGCCGTCTTTTTGGTAATAAAGTATTTTGAATACAGCCATAAATTTCACATGGGTATGTTGCCCGGTAAATTTTATACCTTTGAGGGGATTCAGGCCGCCAATCCTCATATCTTCTTCAGCGTCTATTTTACGATGACGGGATTGCATGGCATTCACGTGATCATTGGTATGATCATCATTACCTGGGTAATGATTCGCACCATGCGCGATGAATTTTCACCGGAATATTACAACCCGATCGAATTGACCGGTTTGTACTGGCACTTGGTGGATCTTATCTGGATTTTCCTTTTCCCACTTTTATATTTGATAGGATAAAGATATGGAACAACATAACACAGCAACTCCGCATGTTTTACCGTTAAGCCTCTATTTTACAGTGGCAGGAACATTATTTGTGTTGACAGGCATAACTGTAGCCGTTTCCTTTGTTCACTTTGGTGAGTTTAATATTATAGTGGCCATGTTAATCGCAACGATAAAGGCCAGTCTGGTGGCCCTTTACTTTATGCACCTAAAATATGACAATAAACTGTTCATGGCTGTCTTTCTCTCATCATTAATCTTTTTGGGCCTGTTTTTAACCCTGACTATGACAGACACCATGCATCGTGGTGATATTGATCCGATCAAGGAACATCCCATAAAAAAAGAAGCGATTATTTATGATAAGTAGTCAGGCTTAACGCGATTACTTTTTTGTATATGAATTTAAAAGGCCGTATTTCTATGAGTACGGCCTTTTTTTTAGAAAATCATAACAATAGTTGTTAACTTTACCTTGTTTGTAAATACAGGGAAATCTTTATGAAAAGTCTGAAAATTCTCTTTCCGTTGACTGCAATTATTATTGCCATTGCGCTATTTATGTATGTGCGCTCCCGGATAGGCGAGAGTAAAAGTTTGCCGGAGTTGTATGAAGTGCCCGCTTTTTCCTATACGGACCAATTTGAGGAAAAGGTAGACAATGATGTATTTAAAAACCGTATTTCGGTTGTGGACTTTATTTTTACAAATTGTCCGGGTCTGTGCCCCATGATGGCCAGTCGTATGACGGTTTTTTATAATGACTACAAGGATGATCCGCTTGTTCAGTTTATCAGTTTTAGTGTTGATCCGGCCAGGGATTCCCTGAAAGCTATACAGGATTACGCGCAACGTTATGATGTTCACGATAAACGCTGGCTTTTTTTGCGTACCGACAGTACGATAAACGATTTTTATGAACATGGCTTTAAACTGGGCGGAGAGCTGCCACGCGGCCACAGCGGGGCCTTTATTCTGGTGGACGGAAAAGGTATTATTCGTGGTTATTTTGACAGCAATCTGCCTTCGGAGCTGAAAATGCTTAACGAGGCCATAAAAAGGCTGAAAGAAGAATACTGATGGTCGTGGAAAATCTTTCAACATTGAATGCTGTTTTAAACGGCATCAGTTTCTTTTTGTTGATTTACGGTTATTATCTGATTAAAAAAAAAGACAAGACAGCGCATAAAAAGATAATGCTTACCGCGACTTTAGTCTCCGTTCTTTTTTTAATCAGTTACCTTATTTATCACTATTATGTGGGGTCGGTGCCCTATCCTCATCATGACTGGACACGTTATCTCTATTTTGCCATTCTGATACCACATGTTATACTGGCGGCCCTGAATGTACCTTTTATTGTTGTACTACTGTTTTATGCCCTTAAGGGCCTGGAACCAAAACATAAAAAGCTGGCCCATTTTGTTTGGCCGGTATGGCTGTTTGTAAGTGTTTCCGGCGTTATCATTTACGGCATGTTGTATCATCTATGATTTATAAAGCGCTCATAAGACCTTTGTTATTTCGTTTTGATGCCGAAATGATCCATGAGCATGTCAACTCAATGTTGGATAATAAGCCGGTTCAGGCCTTTTTTCGTTTCCTTTCCGTTGAAAAATACAACAAACCTAAAACCGTCATGGGCTTACAGTTTCCCAATCCACTGGGGCTGGCTGCCGGTTTTGATAAAAATGGGGAACATATACTGGGGCTTTCTTCCCTGGGCTTTGGATTTATTGAAATCGGAACGGTGACGCCGCGCCCACAGGACGGAAATGCCCGGCCACGCCTTTTTCGTCTGCCTGAAGACCAGGCGATCATTAACCGTATGGGTTTTAACAACAAGGGAGTGGAATATACCCTGGAGCGCTTAAGGGGTTTCGCAGGAAAAACCATTATTGGCGGAAACATCGGCAAAAACAAAACAACGGAGAATAAGCGGGCCGTTGCCGATTACCTGATTTGCTTTAAAACCCTCTTTGAGTATGTGGATTATTTTACCGTGAATGTCAGTTCGCCTAATACGCCTAACCTGAGGGCGTTGCAGGACAAAGAGGCCTTGCATACAATTCTGAGCAGCCTGCAGCATGTTAACCAGGGGAGTCGCAGACCGAAACCCATATTGTTGAAAATAGCTCCGGATATGTCCGGGAGCGCCCTTGATGAAATTTTGGAAGTAACCAAAGAAAATGCCATCGATGGTATTATCGCCACAAACACCACCGTAAGGCGGGAAGGACTTATCGGCAAAGACAGGGAACAGAGCGGCGGGTTAAGCGGCAAACCGTTGTTTGAGCCATCCACGGAATTTGTACGCTATATAAAAAAGCATAGTGATCTTGTTGTCGTGGGCGTGGGTGGAATCTTTTCCGCACAGGACGCCCGGGAAAAAATAAAGGCCGGCGCGGACCTGCTACAGATCTACACCGGCCTGATATATCAGGGACCTTTTCTGATTCATAGAATCCTAAAAGCACTCTATGAGGCGGATATCAATAAATAATCTCCTGCCAGCGTCCCCCGGCCACCAGTTCCGCCTTTTTGCGTTTCCACTCTTCTTCGGAGCCTAAAATCGTAGCAAAGGCTTTATCCAGCAGATGTTCAATCTTTTCATAACCGGCAACATAGATGCGTGTCTTAGGCTTGTTTAGCATGCTTAAAATCTCTTCGGAGCGTTGTTCTAGGGCGTAGTCCAGGGCGATGGGATCGGACCAATGGGGACGGGGGCTAAGCGCTTCAAAAGCCTCGAAAGTTTCCTCGTCATAGTAGTTGGCAAAGTCATTCTTTTTATTGTTCATGTACACCAGTTCCAGGCCGCTGCGCGCGCCGTAGAACAGCCGCACCTTGCCCTTCCAGCCTTTTACATTTTTATACAGGTGTTTTACAAAGGCGCGGAAAGGGGCGATACCGGTACCCATGCCGATTAAAATCAGGTCTGTATTTTTGTCCTCGGGTACATCGAAGGGCAAACCGAACGGGCCGGTAATGGTGATCTCATCACCCGGTGTACGGTCACACAGATAGTTAGAGGCAATTCCGTTGAACTTCTCACCGCTAAAATCATCAATATAAAAGCAGCGTTTTACCAGAATTTTTACCTGGTATTTGTTCCCTTTTTTAACCGGAAGATCGGCAATGCTATATAAACGGTGGTGCCAGTGGAGGCCGAAGTTATCATCGCCTTTTACCAAAACGCCAATACTTTGACCGGGCTTAAGTTCGGAGCCCCCGGTGTCAACTTCCAGCACAAGCTCCCGGATTTCTTCGGTATCCTCCGGAGTGAGCCGGGTGGATTTTTTTACGATTGCCGTAAGCTGTACATCAGTGTTGTAATCAGTTAAATAGGCCATGATGTCCTCCATTGTGGTCTTAAAAATTTCATGTTTGATGTCACCCGCCTAAACCGGCGAATCCCATAAAAGTTAAAGAAAGTATACCTCCGACGAGTAGTGTCAGGGCAACCCCCTTGGCAATAACGGGCACTTCGGCAAAATCAAGCTTTTCCCGAAGCCCGGCCATCAGCACGAGAGCCAGTGTAAATCCAATTCCAGCGCCAAGAGCAAAAACAAAGCTTTCAATAAAATTATAGCCTTTATTGGTTTGAAAAAGGGCCAATCCCAAAATGGCGCAGTTTGTGGTTATCAAAGGCAAAAAGATGCCCAGCGCCTTGAACAGGCTGGGGCTGAAGCGCTTGATAAACATCTCAACCAATTGCACCGTTGAGGCGATTACCACAATATAAGAAATTAATTGCAGGAAGGGAGCATCCACCCAAATCAAAAAGGCATGGATGCCATAGGCGGCCATGGAGCTGATCAGCATAACAAAGATCACGGCCATTCCCATGCGGAAGGCGGTGCTCAGCTTACCGGAAACTCCTAAAAAGGGACAAATACCGAGAAAGTAAGCTAAAACAAAGTTGTTGATTAAGCTGGCATTTAAAAAGATAAACCATAGGGATTCGGTTTTCATATCAGCACCTCCTCGCGGGTTTGCTCGGGTTGGGCCTGTTTTTTACGGAGCTTCAGACCGTTAAAAAGAAGCAGCCAGCCGGCCAGGGCAAAAAAACCGCCGCTGGGCAGTATCATAATCACCCAGTCCTGAAAACTGTCGGCAAACAGGGAGATGCCGAACAGGCTGCCGCTGCCAAGGATTTCACGGATAAAGCCAAGAAGTAACAGGGCAAAGGTAAAACCAACACCCATACCGAGACCATCCATAAAAGAGGCCCAGACGCCGTTTTTGGAGGCAAAGGCTTCCGCCCGCCCCAGGATGATGCAGTTTACCACGATAAGCGGTATAAAGGCTCCCAGAGCCTTATGTACATCAAGGCTGATGGCCTGGATGACATAATCCGCCACGGTAACAAAGGTGGCAATGATCAGAATATAGGTGGCTATGCGCACCTGCTTGGGGATTACATTCCTTAAGGATGACACCAAAATGTTGGACATGACCAAAACAAACAGCGTGGCCAGGCCCATGGCCATGGCGTTTATAGCGGAGTTGGTTACGGCCAGGGTCGGGCACATGCCCAGTACCTGTACCAGAACGGGATTCTCCCGCCAGAGTCCTTTTATAAATTCATCTGTGCTCAGCCCGTCTCCCTGGGGAAAGTGAAAGAAACCGGCCAGTTTTCCTTTGGGTTTAGATTCCATTTTAATGCGTCCTCAATTCGTCTATATGGGCCTTGATTATCGGCGCCCAGTATTGCGCGCTGTGATTTAAGATGTTGCCAACCGCCTTGGAGGAAATGGTGGCGCCGGTTATGGCGTCGATTTCCCAGGGCTTGCTTTTTGTTCCGTGTTTGACCGTTTGAATGTCATGCTCCAGTTTTTTACCGGACTCATCGAGCCGGGCCGTCAGGGCCTTAAAGTTCTCCTGAAAGGCGGCATCAGAGGCGATTTTATCGCCCAGTCCCGGCGTTTCCCTGCTATCCAGCACATAAAAGCCGATGATGGCCTGTTTTTCGGGATCAAAACCATACAGAACCTGTATGGCATCCTGAAATCCCTGTCCCTTGGCTTCAATAGCGATACCCACCATGGCTCCGTTGGCATCCAGACCGGTGTAAATAACATCCTTCAGGCTATGATCGGAAGGATCAGCCTCGGAAAATTTTTGGCCGTCCCACTGAAAGTTTTTACGGGTTTGCGCTCCGGGTAAAACTTTGTAGATCGCCTTCTCCAGGGCCTCAGCCTTATTTTTGGTAATTACGGGCAGGGTGGTCTGATACGTGACCACAATGGCCAGGGCGCAGATTATGCCTATACCCACCATGGCCTGAAACATTTTAAAACTGCCCACCTCTTTTTTTTCGGGTTGTATCGTGTCCACTGTCATGACTTGCTCCACTGTTTGCCGGTTCCGTAAACCCTGGGCCGGATAAAATTATCGATATGCGGGCTAACGGCATTGCCGAAAAGAATGGCATACATGACGCCTTCCGGCAAACCGCCCCAAACGCGGATTACATAAATCATTATGCCTATAATTATGCCGTAAACCGTGGCGCCCAACGGGGTGATCGGGGAAGCGACCATGTCCGTGGCCATAAAAACGGCCCCCAGCATAAGCCCCCCGGAAAAAAGCATAAACAGACCGCCGGGATAGATATCCGGGTTGCTCCAGTGTAACACCGTGCTTATAAGGTATACCGTGCCCAGCAGGGCCACAGGGATGCGCCAGTTCATCATTTTGCGGGCGATAAGGTACAGGCCGCCCAAAAGGATTAACAGGGCGCTGGTTTCTCCGGTGGAGCCGGAAGTCATGCCCATTAAAAGGTTATAGGTATCCGTGGTATGATGCTCAAACTTCATCAGCGACAGGGGAGTCGCTCCGGAGGTGATATCATACACCGGTTTCAAAAAAGGCAGAGTGAGCGTTGAGCCGGGGATATGGCTGAACCTGTCGGGTAAAAAGGGCGCCATCCAGGTGGTGATGGCCACGGGAAAGGCTGCCTGAATAAAAGCCCGGCCCACCAACGCCGGATTAAATACGTTGTAGCCCAATCCGCCAAAAATGAATTTTCCCAGGGCCACGGCAATCACACCGCCCACGAAAACCATCCACAAGGGCAGATGGGGAGGCAGGGTAAGTCCGTAGAGTAAGCCGGTGATGGTGACGGACCAGTCGCTTAATGGCGAGCTTTTACCGATCCAGCGATTGAGAAAATACTCGGTTAGCAAACAGGAGGCCAGGGCGGTGATTAAAAGCAGCAGGGCGCTCAGCCCAAAGGTATACACCGCGAAAGCGGCCACCGGTAACAAGGCGAAAACGACGTTGCGCATAATCTGGTCGGTACTGCTCCCGCCGATGATATGCGGAGAGGTGCCTATATGAAGCGTCTTCTTAAACATGGGGTGCCTTAGCCTTTTCGTTTCGTAAAACCAGTTTAGATATCCGGAAATACTGTACCAACGGAATATGCGACGGACAGACATAGGTACAGCTTCCACATTCAAAGCAGTCCATCAGGTTATAGTCGGAAGCCATGGTGTGGTAATCTTTGAATTTTGCCAGAATACCCAGCTTGGAGGGATTCAGGAAAAGCGGACAGGCATCCACACAGGCGCCGCAATGGATACAGGGGTAGATTTTAACATCTTTTTTACGTGCCTCTTCCTCGCGGAAGGCGACAATGCCGGAAGTCCCTTTGGTTATGGGGATATCCAGACTGGAAACGGCGGTGCCCATCATCGGGCCGCCCATAAATACGCGGTCGATATCTTCCTCGGCACCGGCCTGTTCCAGAATATAACGCAACGGCGTGCCGATGGGAATCCAGTAGTTGCCCTTTTTTTTGATACCCGGCCCGGTTATGGTAATCACCCGTTCCTGAATGCCGCGCCCGTGGGGCAACAGCCGTCCGATTTCCGCCGTGGTGGCCACATTAACCACCACGGTATGTACATCGATGGGCAGCCCGCCCGAGGGCACTTCCCGGTCCAGGATGGCGGTGATCAGCATCTTTTCCGCGCCCTGGGGATATTTTACTTCCACCACCTGCACACTCAGGGGTAAATCGGGAGGTAAATGGTTCCTCAGGTTTACGGCGGCATCGGGCTTGTTGCTTTCAATACCGATAATGGCACGGGTGGCGCCGGTAGCCTTAAGCAGGTAGCGCACCCCCTGAATGATATCCGGGGCCTGTTCCAGCATGACCCGGTGATCGGTCGTCAGATAGGGCTCGCACTCGGCGCCATTGATGATAAGGGTATCGGCATGTTTGCCTTCGGGTATTTTCAGCTTAACATGGGTAGGAAAAGCCGCTCCGCCCAGGCCGACAATGCCGGCGTTCTGAATGGCGTTGATGATCTCTTCCGGCGTTGAGGTTTCCACCTTAACCGGTTTGCCCTCCAACACCTCCTGGGATGAACCGGGAAAGGGTTCCAGAAAAATACCCGGAACCATCTTGCCGGAAATACTGGGAACACGGCCAATTTTTTTTATCACGCCGGAAGCGGGGGCGTGCATGGGAACGGATACAAAGCCATCCGCCCGGGCCAGCAGCTGTCCGCGGGTAACTTCCTGCCCCTCGCTGACAACGGGAACGGAAGGTTTGCCGATATGCTGGGCCAGGGGAATGATCATAACCGGTGCAAAAGGGAAATGCCGTATGGGCTTGTCCCGGGTATCCTCCTTAAATTGAGGTGGATGAATACCGTGCCTGAATGTCGGATTCTTTTTCAGTAAGTCGAATAACATTTCATTTCCGATGGTTTGGGTGATGTCCGGCCGAATCCGTGATTCAGGCCAAACAGCCTCTTCTTTATAAAATGGCGGGGCCGTTGCCGACCCCGCCCGGCGTCACTGCTTAATTGAACTTCTCACCGCGTTCAATCCATTTATCAATATCCTTTTCGGAACGATCCGCCGGTGTTCCCGGATGGATCACCTGTGCCGTACAACGCTCCGCGGCCTTGACGATATCGCTGTAGGGGCCGCCCTTGGGATCTTTGACATAAGCCTTGTGATCCTTGTTATAGGCAAAGATTTTATTGTTGATGTTCATGCATTCATCGCAGGCGGTACAGTCATCGCTGTCGATCCAGGCCGCCATGTAATCACCGACGTCGGATTTTGCGCCGTCACCGTTGGCGGTGGTTTTGGCCGCGGCGCTGCTTGTGGCGGGCGCGGACAGGTCAAAATTAACCGCGGCGCCGTCACCGCTGGCCATGGCCATAAGCCCCTGGGCGATTTTGGACACCACTTCCCGGCGTACCTTGCTTTCAACATCCACCGGCGCTTCTTCTACCTTATCCATGCCGGCCATCTCTTTTAGCTTGTGCCAGAAATCCAGACGATCTTCACAGGAACGGACGATGGGATCGGCCACCAGAACCCTTTGCAGGTGTTGCTTGCGATCCACGGCCCAGATGTAGGGAAACTTACCCTTGCGCCCGCTTTCATCCTTTTCCAGGAATTCATGCAGCGGAACCATGTTGCTGGTCCAGGCGTCATGAGGCACCTTGCGGAAATGTTTGCGGAAGCGCGCTTCGGTTATGGCGAAGTCGGCAAAGGTTAAAGGCAGTTCCATGGATTTCTCACGTCCGTCTTCCTTGTATTTTAAGGTGTACATGGGCCAGTCCCTGTCCATATCCGGGTTGCCGGAAAGGTCGAGCTGTTCGCTGATGGATTTCCCGGCGTCGGGGTTATAGCGGAACATGGGATAGGAGCGGCTTTCCACAACCAGCTTGGCCTGGTGGGTTCCCAAATCGTCGGCGATGCCGTGCTCGGGCTGGCAGGCGGTATAAAGGTTGAAGATGGCCGGCCGCCGCGCCTGAAGGCCGTCGATGAAGCCCTCGATCATATGGCTGGGGTTGGCCAGACTGGCCTGCATCACATAGGAGGTGCGGTGGGCGATGGCGATTAAACCGATCTCCTTGCGGCTTTCCACCTTACCCTGTATGGCTTTTCCGTACTGGGCCATGTCGGAAATCTGACCCGTGAAACCGGAGGTACAGGCCTGACCGCCGGTATTGGAATAGACCTGCGTGTCAAGAATGACAACCTTCACCGGTTTGCCGGAGGCCATCAGACGGGAGAGGTTTTGAAAACCGATGTCATACATGGCACCGTCACCGCCGATGGCTGTTACCGGCGGGCACAGTTCCCACTCTTCATCGGTAAATTGATTCCAGTTGAAATAGGTGAAAAATTCGGGGTGCTTTACGGGATCGTACTTACCCGAAAGTTCCAATTCGGCCATGCGTACCGCCTTAAAACCCTCGGCCATCTTGGCCATATGTCCTTCAAAAACGCCCATGGCCATGGACGGACTGTCCTGAAACAGATGGTTGGCCCAGGGGAAGGGGTAGGGGTTAAAGGGATAGGTGCTGCCCCAAACGGAGGAGCATCCGGTGGAGTTGAGGATGCCCATGCTGCTGCGGCCCTTACCGGTGTTGCCCTCGGTATAGCGCCATTTTAGCTTTTTAAGCTTGGCCATCAGTTGTGTTACACGGTGCAGCCATTCCTGATCGATCGGCTCCACTTCACCGGCCTGTTCCAACTGGTCGGTAATTTTGGCCAGGGTCAGGTCGCCGTTGCTCATGTTGGAAACCACCCGCTCCATGGCGTCGGAATCGCTGATATCCACGGTTTCCATCAGTTTGAGCTGAATATGTTTTTCCAGACGCTTGATCAGATCTTCCAGATAGCTGATGTGTTTTTCCACCCGGGGCTGCATCAGTGCTTCCACGGTAGCGGTAAACAGGTGGATCACCGATTTTTCGGAACAACCCAGGCAGGCGCCGTCGCCGCTGGCCAGGGCCTGGTAGATTTCCTTTTTAAGTAGAATCGTGTCCAGCACGCCTATTTTCTCTTCCAGATTGTCCACCCGGATATATTGATCGGGGGTGGTGGGCAGATCCTGCCACAGTTCCCAGTTCTTGCGCAGCAGATCGATAGAAGCTTCCGTTTGCGTTACCGGATGCAGGGCATCGTCGTTACATACTTCCACGCATTCCATACAGCCCTTGCAGGTGTACGGGTTAACGGTAATGCTGAACAGACCGCCGCTGTTTTTCTGCTTTTTCTCGGGCAGGTCGTAGTAAGGACGGGTCAGGGCCAGTTTAAAATCACCCAGTTCGTCCCAAAACCAGTCGAACTCTTTTTTTAGCACCGTCAGCTCATTCTCTACCAGCTTACTGGCTTTGATGGTTTGGTCGATGGCCTTTTCCAGCAAAGGGTGTACCGGATCGGTGTTGTCGGCCTCATTGAGCAGGGTGCGTACCTTGCCTTCCAGTTGACGCACGGCCTTGGGCAGGAATTGAAGAGAACCATGTTGCTTTTTAACCCGTTTCAGCACCGTGTCCAGTATGCCGTACAGTGACGATACCAGACCCGGGATGGCGGTATCGGGACAGGCGGTGTAGCAGTTGCCGCAGGCGGTACAGTTCTCCGGTACCCATTCGGGATGTTCGAAGCGTATGCCGGTCATGTCGCGGAACAGCGAGGAAACGGCGGGCATAACGCTCAGGCCGATAAAGGGATCGGTGATGTTGTCATTACCGGCGCCACGCAGATAAAAGTTACCCGTTTGCTCCCAAAAACGGTGAATGTCGGTCAGGTTGGTTTTGCTTTTGGGGATGTGTTTCATCATGGTGGGGATGGGCGGTTCCTGATAGCTCTCGACCGGAAGCGTTTCACTTTCTGAAACAACCATCTCTTTGATTTCATGTATTTCGTCAAAACCGCGTTTAACAACGCGCATATTATCTTCCACCACGCGCTCACCCTTGGAGCCGAATTTATGCTGCAATTGCTTGTGGATGGCGTCCAGCAAAGTTTGTTCCGTCATGCCCGTTTGTTCCATAAGAGGCGAGGCGGCAAAAAAGGCGCCCTGGAAGGCAATACCCTGCATGCGTAGCTGCAGCTCGGGATCGTGTGCTTCCTCGCGGGCAATCTTAAAACCGTCGATGTAGAATACCCTGATCTTGCGGTCGATGATCATCTTTTGATAGTGGCGGGGTATGGAGGCCCAGACCGCATCCGGGCTTTCCAGTTCGCTCTGGATGATAAACACGCCGCCATCCTTTAGGCCGGCAATGGCATTGGTGTGTTTAAATACATTCGGATCGGGCGAGAGCACCACATCCACGTAAAAGTATTCACTGTTAACGCGGATCGGTTCCGGGGCCGCCGAAAGATAGTAGGTGGTCGGCTGACCTTTTTTCTCCGAGCCGTATTTGGGATTGGCCTTGATATGATAGCCCAACAGATCGAACAGGGTCATGGCCAGGTTCTTGCCGGTGGTGATGGCGCCCCAGCCACCCACGGAGTGGAAGCGCACCGTGATGCTGCCGTCGGGCATCAGGTTGGGATTCTCCGTGCCGTGTATGGCCAGTTCCTTAACATGGGGGTAATTTTCCAGGATGGATTCCTGGTAGATTTCCTGTTTGGGCGTAAAAGGCGTTTCACGGATGAAGTCGATCGACAGGTAAAAGAGTTTTTTATGTTTGCCGTCGGGCAGCATGTTTTCAATAGCGCCGATCAGGCCCTCGGGCTGCAGATCGCGGCTGCCCATGCCAAAGGAGCCGGAATAGAGCTCGGGCATGTCGCTTTGCTTATAGGAAGGCAAATCAGGATAAGGCAGGGCATCCTTTTTAGCCGCGCCGTTTTCCACACATTTATTTAAGGTGGCCCGCAGTTCGCGGATGATTGGCAGGTCGGCGGCCAGGGGCTGATCCAGCCGTTCCAGGATGGCCACCCCCTTGCGGCCCTTAACGATTTTGGCCAGCAGGTCGCTGGGGAAGGGCCGGAACATAACCAGATCGACCACGCCAACCTTTATCTTGCGCGTTTTGCGCAGATAGTCGGCCACCACCTCGGCGCTGGGGATCACGCTGCCCTGTCCCAGAATCAGATAGTCGGCGTCATCGGCTTTGTAGGTCATCACCCGCTCATAGCGCCGTCCGGTCAGTTGATAAAATTCCTCGAAGGCCTGTTCGGTCAGTTCCTTAATATGGTCAAAGAAAAAGGGCCTTTGCGCGGCCACGCTCTGCATGTAGGAGTCCTGATTCTGCACGATACCGGCCATCACCGGGTTGTCTACATCCCACAGTTCCGGTATGCGGCGGCGGGTTTCGCCATAGATAAGCTTTTGGGCCGGTGTCGGCGTGGGGATAATATCATCCGGTTTACCGAGATAGTTTTCGATCAGATCGCGCTCCGGCAGCAAAAAGGATTCGATCAGGTGCGTGGTTAAAAAACCATCCTGGGCGATAATGCCCGGCGTCAGGGAAAGCTCGGCGATACGGTGTGAAATGATGTTCAAATCGGCCACGTGCTGGGCATTTTTGGCAAAAAGCTGAAAGAAGCCGGTGTCATCCACGGCATGGTAATCATCATGTCCGGCGTGTACGTTAAGAGTGGCTTTGGTCATGGCCCGGGCGCCCATGTTCAGCACATAGGTGAGGCGCTTGCCCACGGCGGCATAAAGGGATTCATGCATATAGGCAATGCCCTGACCGGAAGAGAAGTTGGCGGCGCGCAGTCCGGTCATGGAAAGACCGGCGGTAACGGCGGCGGCGGCATGTTCGCCTTCCGGCTCGATAAAGATCAGCGGCCGTCCGGAGATGTTAATATGGCCCTTGGCGGCATTTTCGGCCCAGTATTCACCCATTTGGGTGGAGGGGGTAATCGGATAGGCGCCGGCGGCGTCGGTGGATTCGCGTTCACACATGATGGCGGCGGTATTGCCGTCCATCGCTACCCGTTGTCCGGGGTACTTGAATTTCTTCGTTTCACTAGCCATGATAAAACCTCTCAGTTTGAGTAAATTATTTTTAATGTCTTAAGTGGGAGCCTCGGTGCGGGCGCCCTTTCTGATGACGGGCCTGGCTTTGGGGCCACTTACTTTTCCTTTTTTGGGGTCTAAATAGACTATGGCGCCTGTCGGGCAGCGCTCGATAGGCTTGGTGGTGTCGATGTAACGGCTGTAGTCGATCACCGGCAGGTTTTCCTTCATGGTGATCAGCTTGTCGGGGGCATCCATGGCGCAACGGCCGCACGCGGTGCAGGCCACCCGGCACTCTTCCAGGATTTCATCGCCGGCTTCCAGGTTTTTACAATTGATCCATAAGCGATGGCTGACGGGATGGAGGGAAAGCAGGTCTTTGGGGCAGGCAACAACGCAGTCGCCACAGGCGGTACATTTGTCCTCGCTGACCCGGGGAAGGTGGAACGCATCGAGATGGATGGCGTCAAAATCGCAGGCGTCTACGCAATCACCAAGACCAAGGCAGCCCCAAAAGCACTCTTTTCCGCCTCCGGAAACGAGCGAGGCTGCCTCGCAACTTTGCAGGCCTTGGTAGCGGGCGCGGTTTCTGGCAACATTGATCCCACCTCCACAGGCTAAACGTGCTACCATCTTTTCCTGCGCGCCTACATCAACCCCCAGAAATGACGCGATGTTCTGGCGTCCTTCGTCACTGCTTACGGTACACTTGCCGGGCAGGGCGTCGCCATGCACCAGAGCTTCCGCAAAAGGACGGCATCCGGGGTAACCACATGCGCCGCAGTTGGCGTGCGGCAACATATCTTCTACAATATCAATACGTGGGTCTTCAACAACCTGAAGTTTTTTGTTGGCAATAATCAATAACAACGCCAATACGACCGTAAGGCCGCCCAAAGCGCCAAGAGCAGTAAGAATCAGCATCTCCATCACCTTAAATTTGGTGTAAACTTCTTAAGGCTTCGGAGGATAGGTTTTTTGAACTCAGGCTATAACGCGGGTAGTTTGTTGCCTGAATTCACCTCGAATATACGCATAAAAACTTCCGATTGAAACCAATTTTTCATGTTTTTACGACAAAGAGGTCTTATTTTTCCTTTTGCCATGATGCAGTGGAATTAATTATTCCGTTAAGCCGTTTATTTCATGATACAAAGGGCCGAAAGCTGGATAAATACCGTTCCGCTTATTAACTTTGCTTTTCATTGTAAACACGTGGGACGTATCCTGGTGAGGCGTCTTTGAAGATGAACATAATTTGAGGGTTATATAATGAGCGATGCAAAAATACTCTGGACCAAGACAGACGAAGCGCCGTATCTGGCCAGTTTTGCCCTGTTGCCGGTGATCAAGGCTTTTACCCGTGGTACGGGGATCTCCATTGAAAAAAAAGATATTTCCCTGGCCGGCAGGGTATTGGCGACCTTTCCGGAACGGCTGAAGGAGGAGCAAAAAGTAACGGATGATCTGAGCGCGCTGGGTAAGCTGACCCAGGACCCGATGACCAATATAATTAAACTGCCCAACATCAGCGCCTCCATTCCTCAGTTACAGGCCACCATTCACGAACTGCAAAGTCAGGGCTATGACATCCCCGATTATCCCGAGGAGCCGCAAACGGAGGAAGAGCGCGCCCTGCAAAAACGCTTTGCCGTGGTTCTGGGATCGGCGGTAAACCCGGTGTTGCGCGAAGGCAACTCCGACCGGCGCCCCGCTCCGGCGGTTAAAAAATTTGCCCTTAAATTCCCCCATAAAATGATGAAGCCCTGGCCGGCATCCGGCTCCAAAACCCGGGTGGCCCATATGGAAAAAGATGACTTTTACGGCAGTGAAAAATCCGTGACGTTGACCGGGGAGAAGGAGGCGCGGATTGAGTTTGTTGCCGCCGACGGCACGGTCAACGTTCTGCGGGATAAACTGGCGCTGATCGATGGCGAGGTGCTGGATGCCGCCGTTATGCGCGTTAAGGCCCTGCGTAAATTTTTTGCCGATCAAATTGAAGAGGCCCAAAAAGATAAACTGTTGTTATCCCTGCATCTTAAGGCGACCATGATGAAGGTTTCCGATCCGGTGATGTTCGGCCATGCCGTTTCCGTCTTTTATAAAGAGGCCCTGGAAAAACATGCCGCGACCCTGAAGGAGATCGGCGCTAACCTGAATAACGGCCTGGCCGATGTGTTGCGTAAGCTGGATAAGCTGCCGGCCACTAAAAAAGCTGAAATCGAAGCGGATATCGAGGCGGTTTATAAAAGCCGGCCCGCCCTGGCCATGGTGGACAGCTCAAAAGGCATCACCAACCTGCATGTGCCCAACAATATCATTATCGATGCCTCCATGCCGGTGGTCATCCGTGACGGTGGCAAGATGTGGAACAAGGACGATGCCCTGCAGGATACGCTGGCCATGATTCCCGACCGCAGTTATGCCACCATCTATCAGGAGGTGATTGAAGACTGCCAGCGCCACGGGCAGTTTGATCCTTCCAAAATGGGCTCGGTGGCCAACGTGGGACTGATGGCTAAAAAGGCCGAGGAGTACGGCTCCCATGACAAAACATTCATCCCCGACGCGGACGGTCTGATCCGTTGCGTGGACGATAACGGTCAGGTACTGCTGGAGCAGCCGGTTGAGGCGGGTGATATCTTCCGCATGTGCCAGACCAAGGATATTGCCATAAAAGACTGGGTGAAGCTAGCGGTAAACCGGGCCCGAGCCTCACACACGCCGGCCGTCTTTTGGCTGGATGAAAAGCGCGCCCATGACCGTGAGATCATCAAAAAAGTGGAACACTATTTAAAAGACCATGATCTGGAAGGGCTGGATATTCGCGTTATGAAGCCGGTGGAAGCCATGCGTTTTTCCCTGGAGCGCGTGCGCCGCGGTGAAGATACCATCGCCGTTACCGGGAATGTTTTACGGGATTACCTGACCGATTTGTTCCCCATTCTGGAACTGGGTACCAGCGCCCGTATGTTGTCTATCGTTCCCCTGCTTAAAGGGGGCGGCCTGTTTGAAACGGGAGCGGGTGGTTCCGCCCCCAAGCATGTACAGCAATTCCTTAAAGAGGGACACCTGCGTTGGGATTCCCTGGGCGAGTATTGTGCCCTGGTACCCTCGCTGGAAATGATTGCCGAAAAAACGGGCAATAAAAAAGCAGCCGTGCTGGCCAAAACCCTGGATGAGGCGGTCAGCGCCTATCTGGAAAACGGCCGTTCCCCCTCGCGCAAGGTGAACGAGGCGGATAACCGGACCGCTACCTTTTATCTGACCTTGTACTGGGCGCGGTCGTTGGCGGCCCAAAATGAGGACGGCACATTGAAGGAACGATTTGCGCCCCTGGCGGAGGCTCTGAGCGACAATGAGGAAATCATCACCCGTGAATTGCTGGATGCGCAGGGGCGGGCGGTGGATATCGGCGGTTATTATCATCCCGATGAGGAGAAGATCGGCAAAGAGATGCGTCCCTCCGCAACCCTGAACCAAATATTGGAAAACTTATAAACGGGAAAAGCCGGCTGTTGGGCCGGCTTTTTTTCTTTCACTGATATCCGGGTAAATTATCCGTAGAGCTTCCCGCTCCCGGCCCCCGGGCTATTTTGAAACAACCTCATTGATCTGTTTTTCAAGCCAGTGGTTATATTCCAGTACCTTATCCAGAGCCTTTTTCAGACGGATGTGGGTCAGGATGCGAAACATCAGATCACGTTGTCTGAAAGGTTTTTCAATAAAGTCCACACCGCCAACTTCAAACCCCTCTTCCTTGGTTTCGCAGGTGGTATTGGCCGAAAGAAAGATAACCGGAATGTTGATGGATTCAGGATTCTGCTTTAACCGCTTGCAGGTTTCAAAGCCGTCAATTTCCGGCATCATCACATCCAGCAAAAAAAGATCGGGCAGCTTTTGCCGGGTGCGGTGCAACAATTCCTCTCCCGTATTGAACAGCTCAACATTCAATCCGTTTTTGCTTAAAACGGCCTTTAGCATTTTTCGGGAAGGGAAGTCATCCTCGGCGATATACACCAGGGAATCCCGGATACCCAGTATTTCATCCACTTGCGACATGGTCCACTCCTTTGGGATTGCTTTTTACAGGTTAATATAAAATGCCTGCCCGAAGGCGAAACATTTTGGCTTTATCAGCAAAATTAGAGTGTCGTCATAAAATACGGGGCGTTTATCTTTTTTTTAAAAGTGGGTTGTCCTTTATCGTAAAAGCTTAAGCATGGCATTCATAATTCCCAGATGCATGGCTTCGTGGGTGTTGTTGAAGATGATGGCCTCCCGTACCGTGTGAACGGTGTTGCCAAACGGCATTTTATAGGGGGTGGCATAGGGCGGGATCGCCTCAAACCGGCCATCTTTGAAATCGCTTTGAAATTTCTCCGCTGTTTCGCGCAATACGGAAAGAACATAATCATAAGCGGGAACAGTGTTCCAGTCGGCAGGGCTGCTGCCCTTGCGGAAGTTTTTTATAAAGTCGGCGTCGATGTACATGGGCAGCCGGGCCGCCTGATAACAGATCATTTGCTGGATGACCACCACATGCCCGGCGTTCCAGAGCAGGTTGTTACGAAACCCGTCGGGGATGGTCAACAAGTGCTCATCGCCGGTGTTTTCCAGCAGGCGTAAAATGTTTTGGCGTGTCTGATGATGGATGTCCAGTATATAGTGCATCTTGTTCTCTTTCGGTAATGTTGATTATAGGATGTTTCTTTGTGTAAAAGTCTATAATTACTCTTCAATTTAGTTGAGAGGAATATTTATAGCAGATAAATATCCTGAAAACCTTTTTATTTTTTGATAGCAAAATTTCAACATAGCATGGATATTTTGAAAGTCAAGTTTTAAAATATCCATGTAAATTTAAAAGCGCGAAGGTTGGTAGTTCAAAATATCCCCGGAGGCAAGGGCTAAAGGGCTATTAAACAGACTCCGGGGGAAGAAGAAAGTCCGTCTTACGAGTGGCTCTTCCCGCATTTATCCTTCAGGGCGCAGCTCAGGCAGCCGCGGGTATGTTCCAGGAGGTCGCAATCCAGGGAGAGCTTCTTCTGTTTGCGCACAAAATAGTTAACCGCCAGCCAGGCGATCATTAAAAAAAGAATGAGAACAACAGCTTTGATCAGTTGAATTATCATCAGTTACCTCCCAAACCGGCAAAACCCATAAAGGCCATGGACAGGATGCCGGCCACCATCAATGTCAGGGCCGCACCCTTTACAACATCGGGAATGGATGAAAGTTGCAGTTCCTCGCGGATACCGGCCATGATCACCAGGGCGATGGTAAAACCCGCGCCGGCGCCCAGGGCAAAGGAGAGCGACTGGAAAAAATCGTAATGGCGGTTGGTTTGGAATAGGGCCAGACCCAGAATGGCGCAGTTGGTGGTGATCAGCGGCAGAAATATCCCCAGGGCCCGGAAAAGGGCGGGGCTGAATTTTTTTATTACCATCTCCACCAGTTGCACGGCCGAGGCGATGACCACGATATAGGAGATCAATTGCAGGTATTCCGCTTCCACAGCCACCAGCGCCTGATGGATGGCGTAAGCCGAAACCGAGGAAATGAGCATAACAAAAGCCACGGCGGCGCCCATGCGCGAGGCGGTGGAAATTTTTCCGGAAACCCCCAGAAAGGGGCAAATCCCCAAAAAGGAGCTTAGTACGAAGTTGTTGATCAGGGTGGCGTTTAAAAAGATAAACCAATATTGTTCCGTAACCATTTTATTAACCTATTCTAATGCTTAACATGTGTATTGCCGGCTTAGCGGGTGGCTTCGCCGGTATAGAAAGTGACTGCTTCCAGTTCCTTTTGCTCTTTTTCCTTGCGGTGTTTAAACCAGTTAAACAACAGCAGGTAGGAACCCAGAACAAAAAAGGCCCCGCCGGGCAGGATCATCAAGGTCAACGGTTGAAAGTTGGGGCCAAAAAGGTCGATGCCGGCAAAGCTGCCGTTGCCCAGTATTTCGCGCACACTGCCCAGCAGCAAAAGAGCCAGGGTAAAGCCCAGCCCCATGCCCAGTCCGTCCAGTACCGATTTGCCAATGCTGTTCTTGGAGGCAAACGCTTCCGCCCGGCCCAGGATGATGCAGTTAACCACGATCAGTGAAATAAATGCCCCCAGGGCCTTGTGTACCTCCAG
>JALXBH010000057.1 GCA_026991535.1 Calditrichia bacterium
ATGGAGTTCTGGTAAGGAGATAAAATTCCGCCAATGCTTTTGGTTCTTTTGGCGAAACAAAAGAACGAAGAAGGGTCATTGTTTTGGCGTACCTTGCCGGAAAGGCCGTTATCCCGCCAGAGGCAGTCTTGCCCCCGCCAGAGGCGGGTGGGGCAGGCCCAACCTCCCACCCAGGAGAGGGGAGTATAAGGCTTGGCGTCTTTGCGTGAGAAAAAAAGTACCTTCCCGCTAATAAATTCCCCGGCACCGGGGTGAGCATTCATCCGGGCGCAGGGATTAGTGCCTTTCCGCTATAAGGGAAAGAGTCCGCTTATTCCCCGGTGCGGGAATATCAACTAAAAATCAAAATTTACAAATCATGTTTTTTATGAGGTATCGTACATGAAAAAAGCTTTAATCACCGGTATCACCGGACAGGATGGCAGCTATTTAACCGAATTACTGATGGAGAAAGGTTATCAGGTGCACGGCATCATCCGTCGTGCCAGTTCCTTTAATACGCAACGCCTGGAACATATTTATCAGGATCCCCATGATGAGCCGCGCAAGCTGGTATTGCATTACGGCGACCTGACCGATTCTTCCAACCTCAACCGTATTCTGGAAAAGGTACAGCCGGTGGAGATATACAATCTGGCCGCGCAAAGCCATGTGGGCGTATCCTTCCAGGTGCCCGAATACACCGCCGAGGTGGACGCCACCGGCACGCTGCGTTTTTTGGATGCCATCAAGGAAACCGGCCTGGATACGCGCTTTTATCAGGCCAGCACCTCGGAGCTGTACGGTAAGGTGCAGGAGATTCCGCAAACGGAAAAAACCCCCTTTTATCCGCGCAGCCCCTATGCCGTGGCCAAGCTTTACGCCTTTTGGATTACGGTTAACTATCGCGAGGCTTACGGTTTGTATGCCTGCAACGGCATCCTGTTTAACCATGAGTCGCCCCGCCGCGGAGAAACCTTTGTAACCCGCAAGATCACCCGGGCGGTGACGCGCATAGCGCTGGGATTGCAGAAAACCCTCTATCTGGGCAACATGGACGCCAAGCGCGACTGGGGTTTTGCGCCGGAGTTTGTGGAAGGGATGTGGCGTATGCTACAACAGGATCATGCCGAGGATTTTGTGCTGGCCACCGGCGAGACCCATTCCGTGCGTGAGTTTACCGAGCATGCCTTTGCCCATCTCGGCGTAAGTCTGGAATGGCGCGGTACGGCGGAAAAGGAAACCGGCGTTGTATCGGAAGTACAGAAAGGCGGTAATACGGTACTTAAGCCCGGCGATGTGGTGGTGAAAATCGATCCCAATTACTACCGTCCCACCGAGGTGGATTTGTTGATCGGCGATCCGTCCAAAGCGAAGGAGAAGCTGGGCTGGACGCCGGAGGTGACCTTTAAAAAACTGGTGCAGGTCATGGTGGATTCCGATCTAAAGCTGGCCCGGCAGGAAAAGGCCCTGAAAAATATCTGAGACCTGTTAGCCTGGTGAGAATGCGCAAAGGCCTGTTGAAGCGGCAAATAGGATAAATGAAAAAATATGACAAATGAATTATGACAAATGACAAATGACCAATGAAATACAAAAAGGCGTCTGTGAGTTATGCGAGATGGACATGATTTTTGTGGTTTTGTGTGAGTAAGTCTCAAGAGCCCTCTCTGTTTAGAAAGATAGAGCCCCTCAAGATCAAATTGTCAGGCAAGGATTTTCGTAGAGAGCGAAAATTTATCCGAGCAGAAATGCGGAATTTTCGGGTGAGCGGGGGTAATGCCTGAAGTTATGGTAAGGAGATAAAATTCCGCCAATGTTTTTGGTTCTTTTAGCGAAATATAAAGACCAAAGACAGATCATGAATAAGATTTAGAGCCCGTGTCGGAGGATGTGGATGTAATGAATTATGACCTTAGCACGGGGAGGATTCCCCGCTCCCGAATACCTGGGGAGTCGGAATGACAGGTAAAAGCAGATTAACAAAAAAGGACTAAACATGAACCAGGATTCAAAAATATATGTCGCCGGACACCGCGGACTGGTCGGTTCGGCCATTGTGCGCCGGCTGCGTGCCGCGGGCTATGAGAATCTCCTGCTAAAAACCCGCGCCGAAGTGGATCTTTTGCGTCAGCAGGCGGTGGAGCATCTGTTCAATGAGGAAAAGCCGGACTATGTTTTCCTTTCCGCCGCCAGGGTAGGGGGCATCCATGCCAACAACACCTACCCTGCTCAGTTCCTCTATGAGAATATGATGATCGAGGCCAATATCATCCACGCCGCGTATCAGTCCGGGGTGCGGAAGCTTCTTTTCCTGGGCAGTTCCTGTATCTATCCCAAAATGGCGCCGCAGCCCT
>JALXBH010000058.1 GCA_026991535.1 Calditrichia bacterium
GCTACAGTGAATATCTGACTATTTTTGATATTTACTGCGCCGTTGATCTGGAAAAGGGCGAGTTTGCTTTTTCCCGCTGGGCCGAATTTGACAGTGACGAGGCTTTCCGGGCCTATTTGCAGGAAGAGCGCTGGGATGATTTGCGCGTGGCCGTGGCGGAATATAAGGAGATGGACCCGGTGGAGATCGTCTTTATGAGCTTTATAAACGAAGGCCGCTTCGGACGTTCGGAGTCGGGCTGGCAGTTTGACCTGCTGCTGGGCTCGGTGTGGGATGACATACTGGAAATATGCGATACGGCCATCCACTGGCAGGAACTGGGGTATGAGGATGATCAGGGGGTGGTGCCGGCCGAAGACGTGATCGAGGATATAATCATCCGGGGCACGGAAATTATGCTGGAGCTGCTGGGTGAGGATTACAACCCCGCCCCTCCGCGCCATGAGGGCGACGGCGACGCCGAGTATGTGGTCGATGAGGTGGAAATGCCCGGGTATGGCAAAAAGCATTATAAAAAATACCTTGATCCCGGTTATAAAAGTAAAAACTGGATAAACTAAGCATGGCCATGGAAACCGTTAAAGACCGATGACCCTGTTCTTACAACTTTTTAAAAAAATATTCCGTCACACACGGCGAAACAATCTGGTAAGGGTTCTGTTGCTGGCCCTGATGCTCAATCTGGCCTTTGGCGTTGCTTTTTTTTATGCCGAGCGCGATGTGCAGCAGGGGCTGACGCTGGTGGACGCCATCTGGTGGGCCATGGTGACCATGACCACCGTCGGTTATGGCGATATTTACGCCCAAACATGGGTGGGACGCTTTTTAATCTCCTACCCCTGTATGATTATCGGTATCGGCATCCTGGGTTATCTGGTGGGCGCTATTGCCGAAACCATGCTGGACTACGGTTCCCGAAAAAGGAAAGGTTTGTTGAGGGTAAAAATGAAAAATCATCTGATTATCTGTAATTTTCCCGGCGAGCAAAAGGTGGCGCGGGTGATCGAGGAACTGCGCCGCAGCCGTCAGTTTGCCCAAAGCCCCATCGTGCTGATCAGCGCCCGCATCAGGGAGCTTCCGGCGCGGCTGATGGAGATGGAGGTGCGCTTTGTGCAGGGCGATCCGGTTAGGGAAGAGGTGCTGCAAAAGGCGGCGGTGCGCCAGGCCCGGGGGGTCTTTATTTTGGCTGAAAATCCGGCCGACCCGGCCTCGGATACGCTTTCCTTTGCCATTGCCACACAGGTGCATCTGGTGGAGAAGGAGCTGAAAAAGGATATCCGCATGGTGGTGGAACTGGTCAGTCAGGAAAACCGCGCCATGATGCATCGCTCCGGCGCCGACGGCATTGTCAGCGCCGACGGTATTATGGACGCCCTGATCGCCCAGGAATTCCTTTTCCCGGGTTTGAATAAGGTGTTCCATGAAGTGCTCAGTAACGCCCGCGGCAGTCAGTTTTATATTGTGCCCAACGAGCTGGGCGCGGGCAGTTTCGGCCTTTTGCAGAAAAAAGCCATCGACTCCCCGCAACGGGTTAGCCTGGTTGGCGTAAGGCACAAGGGGGAAATTATTTTGAATCCAAAGGCGGACTTTGGCGTAGATGAAAACGACGATTTGGTAATTATGGCTCCCGATCCCGCCGAATACCAGTTGCTGGCCGGGAGTTGAAAGACAATTTAAAGAACAGGAGTGTGTATGAACGTAACCATTGCCACACGTAAGGAAAATGATTTGATATCATTTTTGGAACACAACAACTATGAGACGGAGAGCCTTGGGGATAATATTCTGCGCGTGCAGCGTGACGGAGAGCTGCCCGTATACATCAGTAAAAACGGTGACAGCCTCTATTTTGAAGTAGATCTGGGCAACGTCAGCGCTTTTGCCGATAAGGAGTTCTATTTTAAGCTGCTGGATCTGAATACGGAAGTATTGCCGGTCAGCTTTGGCGTGAACAACAGCAATCCCGATGATCCGCGGCTGGTGCTGGTGGAAAGCCGGGAAACCACGGACCTGAGCGATCAGGAACTGCTGGCCGTTTTTGACGCCATGGAACTGGCGGTGGACAAAGCCGAAAATCTGTTAAAGCCCTATATGGCGTAGTTGAAGTTTTAATGGCTGCGCGAAAAAGACCGTATACAATCGTATACGAGGACGACAACCTGCTGGTGGTGGACAAAGCGGCGGGCATCCCCGTGATCCCGGAGCGTGTCAATACCGCCGCCGTGGCTTTAAACCGTCAGTTGCAAAACCGCTACGGAAAGGGCGGGGAACAGGCAATATGGGTGGTGCATCGCATCGACCGTGACACCAGCGGATTGGTGTTGTTTGCCCGCAACCCGCAAGCGCATCGCGCCTACAGCGGCCTGTTCCAGGAAAAGACGATTCAAAAGCGTTATCTGGCCATCAGCCGGGGGCATGCCCCGGATGCGGCGGGGGAGATTGACGCTCCCATACGCATTAGCCAGAAAGGCCGGGCGGTGATCGATGCCCATCGTGGAAAACCTTCCCTGACCCGTTTTTATCTGCAACGGCAGTACAGGCAGTATACCACGGTCTGGGCCGAGCCGGAAACGGGACGGCAGCATCAGATACGGATACACCTGAAAAGCATCGGCCTGCCCCTGGCCGTGGACCCTTTGTACGGATCGGCCGGGCCCATCGATTTATCGATGATCAAGCGCGGTTACCGTTATAAAAAGGATGAAGCGCCGCGACCGTTGATCAGCCGGCTTAGCCTGCATTGCGCGCACCTGAATTTTACGGACCCCCTGAGCGGGGAAGAAAGAAGTTTTAACGCGGATATACCCGGCGATATGCGGGCCCTGATAAAAAGTCTCGATCGCTGGGGCGACCCGACACCATTTGAAAGTAATCTTAAAGGAGAAAATCATGAGCATATTCAGTCGCCTGTTTAAAATCGGTGAAGCCAAAGCCAATCAGGTAGTGGACAGCCTGGAAAAGCCGGAACTGATGCTGGAACAGGCCATCAAGGATAAGGCCAAGCAGATCCGCGAGGCCAAAAAGTCGGTAATGAGTGTGATCGCCACGGAGCGGCAGACGCGGGCCCTGCTTTTGAAAGAGCAGAATGAAAAGAGCACCTGGGAAGCCAAGGCCCAACAAGCCCTGAAGTCGGGTCGCGAGGATTTGGCGGTAAAAGCGCTGACCCGCTCACAGGAGCATGAACAAAAGGCCGTCCAGTTGGAACAGACCTGGAAAGCACAAAAAACCAGCGTGGATCAGTTGAAGCTGGAAATCGTGAAAATGGAAGATGAACTGGCCGAGTTTAAGCGCAATAAGGACTTTATCATCGCCCAGGCTAAGACGGCGGAAGTGAAAAAACAAATATATCAGGCCAAGGCCAATATGCAAAACGACCGCAGCGCCGACGACTTAATGGCCCGTATGAAAGCCAAGGCCGAAAGGGCCTCCTTTGAGGCCGACGCCGCCGAGGAGATGGCCGAGCAGGTGACCGGGGATTCCCTGGAAAAAGAGTTTGCCCAACTGGGCGGCGCCAGCGCCTCGGCCGATGTGACCGCCAAGCTGGAAGCGATGAAAAAACAATTGGGCAGCGGCAGTTGATGAGCAGTCCTCATCTTGGGCGGCACATGCTGCTGGAACTGTTTGATTGTCCCTATGCGGAGTTGAACAGTCTGGAAGATGTCCGTAGCCGCCTGTTGCGCATCACCGATGAGATCGGCGCCACCCGGGTGAACGAAAATTTTCATCATTTTTCGCCTCAGGGCATCAGCGGGGTGGTCATCATTGCCGAAAGCCATCTGACCATCCACACCTGGCCGGAGCATGGTTATGCCGCCGTCGATCTGTTTACCTGTGACGCCTCCATCGATTACGATCTGGCGGAAAGATTGCTGGTCGGGGCCTTTAAGGCCGGACGCCATGAACGGCAAACCCTGGCCCGGGGGCAGATGACCGTTGTACACCCGGCCTGAGGCGAAAACCAAGTGAAAGGAGAGACGTGAAAAAACTGGGACTGGCCCTTGGGGGCGGCGGCGCGCGCGGATTGGCGCATATCGGTATCTTACGCGTGCTGGAGCGGGAAAATATTCCCGTGGGGGTGATCACCGGATGCAGCATCGGCGCCATTATCGGCGGCTTGTATGCCTACTATCACAACGCGGACAAGGTGGAAGAGCATGTGCGCGCCATGCTGACGGGCGAGGCCATCGATGATCTGGATCTGGAGATATTCCGCTCCATAGAACACAAAACCATGACCGAGCAGTTGTTCGACTATATGAACAGCGTCCGCCGTTACTTTTCCATGCTCAAAACCCTCAATCAACCGGCCATTTACGGGCGGGAGGAGATCGACCGTATTTTTGAGGATTTTCCCGATGTGGACTTTAGCGAGCTTAAAATCCGTTTTGCCACCATCGCCACCGACCTTTACTCGGGCCGGGAAATTGTGCTCGACGAAGGCAAGCTGAAGCAGGCGGTGATTGCCAGCGCCTCCATACCCGGAATCTTTCCGCCCATGGAAATCGACGACCTTTTGCTGATCGACGGCGGCGCCACCGATACCATTCCCGTGCAGGTGGTGAAGGGGCAGGGCGCGCAATACGTGCTGGCCATAGACGTTTCCAAGGATATCGATGACCTATCGGAGCTGGACAACGGCCTGAAAATCATCTATCGCGCCGAGGATATCGTCACCTGGCATCTGACCCAGGAGCGCCTGGCCGGCGTGGATATCCTGATCAGTCCCAATGTGAAGCGCTATAGCTGGGCGGCCATTGAGAAGATGGATGAGATCATAGAGGAAGGGGTGGTCGCCGCGGAGAATTCGCTGGATATTATCAAAAAGCTGCTGAAGGTGTGATCCGGCCGGAATTTCTGTCACGGGCCTAAGGTATCTTACCGTTATACCCTCCGGCGGCTATGGTGCGCGCCGTTACCATCATACTGTTTAATGGGCATGCTTACAACGGTTTGCCGCATGTACACGGGCCCTTGTCAGGCGGTCGTTATTTTTGATTTTCAATTATATAAATCGTTCCTTTTCCTTTACCGATACTTGTTATGCCTCGTTCTTTTTTTGTATTAATCATATTTCCCGGATATATCCGGAAATTATCCAAATCTTATCTGAAAAAATATTTGTAAGGCTATACAACGGCTGGGGTAAGCGTAGCGCGTATACCCTTTGTACAATCTTTCAATTTAGCGCTGAAACCCGAATTACCTGTGGCCTTTGTCAGCCAAGGTGTTTTTTATTTCACTATCAGTAGATCCATTAAGCGTTCATTAATGTAATAGTTCCCGGTCCCCAATTTTTCTTTTGATAAGAAAATCAAAAAATCTTTACAAAGATGGCGTATGATGATAAGTTTTCGGCCTTTTCTTTACCTTTTGAATAACGGTAAGTATATGTGGCGGTGGAGTTTTGAAATATTTCAATTTACCGTCACTCGTCCGATGACTATATTCCTTGTCAACGGCAGTTGCTTCCGGTTTTTCTAATCACTTTGCCATTGCCAATAAAAATAGGGAAAGATGGGTATGGGAAACGACTGTTTGGCATCTATGTCCGGAAAATATCCGTTTATTGCAACCAGTTCAATCCGTAAATTTCTTAGAATTCCAAATGGGCTTTTATAAAAGGGAGCGATTCTAAACCCATAGTTAAATTGTCTTTTCCGGGGAACATTTTCGAGATAGGTTAAAGTTGAGCCATACGAATACCCTATATGATAACTAATCCAGTCTGAGGGTCTGTAATCTATGCCAAGTGAGAAATTAGGATTCCAACTATTGGTAAATGTTTTGGTTTGAAAATTCAAGGCGTTATTATTTTGCAAAATCAATTCACCAATATAATCGACTCCCACGGATAAGTTAATATCCCATTCATCTTTAATCCGATAGCCCATAGTCGGTTTTAAATGAAAATAGGTTCCGTTTTCCCAAACAGATAATGCGGGAGTTTCAAACCGTTGGAACCTATCCCAAAAATAAACATACATGGCCTCAACTCCTATTGTGGGCATAAGGTCTTTTTGTTCATTAAACCTGTATCTGAAATTTAAGCTTGGAATGGGCTTTTTCAGATCGGAAAATGCTCCAAATATCCAGGGGAGCAAATCGATTTCTGCCGTAAGTTTATCCGTAATTCCGACAAAGGCCCAACTTGGAAACGGCAGGGTCTGTATCGATTGAGCATATATCCACTCGCCTTTTTTGAGCGTATATGGTGTTATAATATCAATGGGATGAAGGTAAACATCATCTTTTAGCGAATTTGTTATGCGGCTTGTACTCGTTTGCCCCAATAGAAATAGCGGACACAATACTGATAATATAAGAGTTAATTTCTTCACTTTTTTCCGCATGGTTTCGGCTAACAGGTGGCGGTTGTCAAGCTACCTACCTGTTCGAATTGGGATAAAGGTAATATTATATAGAAACGTTATCGTATAATTTACCGCCATGCCTGTTTAGCCATTGTTGTATGCCGTATTTTACCTATTCAGTTTCCTTTTTCTTCTTCTAAATATAAGATAAGCCAGAAGTGTCCAGAATATAGACGAGCCAAGGATTGTCACAATCAATCTACCAATGACTCCTATTGGTCCAGGCTGCCATCCGTGAATGTCACCAGTTACTATTACATAAAGAATTAATCCTGGCATGATAAGTAGATAGAATAGTCCTGTAAAACCTTCGTTATCTATTGTTTCAAAATATTCCAGTATGATTGTCAGAACAGAAAGAAACATAAATATTGTTAACGCCCAAATTGAAAAGTTATACTTCATTTAATGTCAGAATCCCTCGTTAAATATGACATAACATCCCGCTAACCGCATTACCTTCAGCACGGGCATATCCGGTTTTTTTGCTATTCTAAGAAATATAGTCGCTTACGGTTAAAATGCAAAACATACTTAACACGTTTGTATCAGTCGGGCTGTTGCCGCCGCCTGGCAGGCCGCCGGCTTTAGGAAGTTAAGTCATTGAGATTCTATGAAAATGCGGGGAAATGTGATTTAAGTGAGAAAAAAGGGGGAGGCCGTTTCCAGGGGCCGGCATCCCCCGAAACAGGGTTTACTTCAAAAGCAACATTTTTCCACTCCGGGATTGCTTTCCGCTGGTCAGCCGGTAATAATAAGCGCCGCTGGGCAGCGTACCGCCCAGATCATTCCGTCCGTCCCAGACCACTTTTTTACTCCCCGCGCCCTGAATCCTGTTAAGCAGTGTTCGCACCTTTTGCCCGGCGCTGTTGTAGATGGTCAACACAACCAGTCCCCGCGCCGGCAGGTCATAGCGGATTGTCGTTGCGGGGTTAAAGGGGTTGGGGTAGTTGCCCCAAAGACGGAAAGCCGTCGGCCGTGCTTCCGTCTCCTTTTTAAAACCGGTGACGCCATCCACCACCAGCGTGGCATGGTCGCTGTTATAGGTAACGGTGGCATGCAGGCTGTCGCCGTCGATGGAGAGCGAATCGAACCGGCCGCTGACTGACTTATAATTCAGGAAGATAAAGCTGTCGCCCACCTGCGGTACAAAACCGTCGATGAATTTTACCGACAGGGTACCGGCCAGATCGGCCTCGCCGTCCACGATAAGCTGATCGTGGTTAAAGCCCGTTTCATAGCCGCCCAGTTCAATGAGCAGCACGCCGGCGGAATCCTGAGGAAAGTTGCCCGTTATGTGCAGGGTATCCGGCGAGGCGCCCGGACTGACCGTACCTGAATTTTTCTGAAAGCTGTTATAGGTGAAAAAGGTTCCCGATCCTTTAATGATCCCATCCTCTTCATTGTAAAAAGCGGCCAGGCATTCCATAAAACCGGTACTTTCGATTTCCAGGGTGCCATAATTGGTGAAATGCAGCGGGGAAAAGGTGGTCTTCCCCTCAACGCCCTGTTGAATCAGGGTGCCATAGTTTTGCAGCCACCCTTTATTATTTCCAAACACTTCATTGGCGGCCAGGGCATAAAAACTGCTGTCATTTACAAAGATGGCATCCCATTGAAGATTAACCGTTCCCCCGTTCCAGTACATAGCGGTTTGATTGACAACCCTTCCCCCCAGCCATTTTGTATCGGGGGATGTTAGCGAGACGCTCGCCGTTTTGCTTAGGGTGATTGTGGCGCTGTCGCCCAACACGCCGCCTTCCCACAGAAAAACGCCGTTGATGGTGATGTTGGCGCTTCCTTCCAGTTGCCCGGTGTTGGAAAGATGGATGCTCAGATTGCCGGGCAGGCTTAAATCCGTTTCCCGCACGCGGAAAATACCGCCGTTTATGTTCAGGGTGCCCTCGCCGCGCAATTGCGGATTGTACAGACTGTGCCAGCCGTATGAACTGCCCAGGGTGCCTTCCTCGCCAATGTATATGGTGCCGCGCAGGGTGCTGTTCAGGTTAAGGGCCAGCTCTCCGCTGGTGATTTCGATGGTGCCGTTGTTGGTAAATACGGTGACCAGCTCTGTCAGGCCGGTGCTGTCCCTTTTAAAAAGGTCGCCGTTGTTGACAAATTCACCCCATTCATGTTCTCCGAGATATCCCTTATTAAAGAGCTCAACGGTGTTGTTATTGGTCAACAGGGTGGTGGAGGCCAAAAAGCCCACGTTGCCGGCGTAAACCAGGAAGTGACCGTTATTTTCAATAGTACCCTCAAAATTGTGCACGCCGCCGGTACGGATTTCCACCGTCCCGCCGGAGTCCACAATGGTTTTGCCGATACCGGTAATGGTACCGTTTTCCCACTCCAGTTTTCCGGCCAGGGTTAGCGTGCCGTAGTTTTCTATGGTGGCCATGTTGGAAAGATGAATATAGCCCGCCGTAATGCTTTGTCCGGTGGGGATTTGTACCGTGCCCGAGGCTATAATCACGGAGTCCTGCACCCCGGGAACGCCGGCGGGGCTCCAGCTGCTGCTTTGGTTCCACTCTCCGGAATAGACGGCCAGGGTATAGCGCGTTTGCCCGTTGAGTACTGACAATAACAATATGGTTAGGAAGAAGATGATGGACTGTAGGGATTTGGTCATACCGGAACTCCTGTAAGTGTAAAAAAAGTTTATTTTTTATTCGGCCATGCGCAGAAGCGCATTAGATGATAAAAAGGTTTGGTAAGATTTATCCCCCGAAGGGAAGGTATATAGTTAAAAAGGAAAGTTTTTGCGGAAGGGCAGTGGCTTTTTCCACGGCGGGTTTATGATCACGCACATAAAAAAAACCCGCCGAAGCGGGTTTCAAATAAGGCGTTATAGACGAACCGGATTAATAGAACAGCGAATCATAGGTGATGGAAAGGTAGAACATGGTGCCTATGTCCACGCTGCCGTAAGCCTGGGTATAGCTTTGGTTAAGCAGATTGTTGACCCCGGCCTTTATGGTAGACTTTAATGACGGTACGCGATAACTGACCTGTCCGTCTATAACCGTTTCTCCGCCAACTTCACCGCCGGCGGGAACAAAGGTGGCCACCCAGGTGAATTTGCTGCGCCAGCGCGCCGACAGGCGAAAGCCGAGGTTTTCCGTCAGGCGGGAGTTGCCAAAGGAGAGCTTAACATTGTGCTTGGCCCGGTTAAGGCTGTTAAGCACATCGTCATCATCGCCGCCGCTGCGCTCGATAAAAGTGTAGTTGAGCCCCACGTTATAGCCGCTGTCAAAGTGGTACTTAAGTCCCAGGCTGGCCCCTTGCAGGATGATGTTCTTTTGTGTTTCGTTGGTATAGAGCACATAGGGCAGAACCACGCCCCGGGCCAGGGAGTCGGGATCGAGAACGGTAACACCCTTAAAACGATTGGTATAGTTAGAGTTATAATAGCTGGCGTCAATAAACAGATGATCATCGATAAGTGTTTTATAGCCGAACTCAAAGGTTTGCTGGAACTCCGGTCCGCGGAAAGGGGTGGTTACCGGTTGCAGGGTGTTCTTGTCGATACCGCGCTCATAGATGCGTCCCAGACCGGTACGATCCATGTTGTCCTGTGTTCCTCCCAGTAAAACGGCCGCCCCCAGATTGAGATTGATGTATTGCGACTCAATAATGGGATTGTTGAAACCCGACTGATAGGAGGCGCGGAAGTTATGGTTGGGGATGGGCGTGTAGACGGCGGCGATACGCGGCGACAGGCGATCCTCGAAGTTTTTGTGGCCATCCAGCCGCAGGGAACCGGTCACCCGCAGCTCATCCTCAATTATTTCCGCGGAGGCCTGGGCGTAAACACCATATTCATAGATGGAAATCGGCTCGGTGGCGTCGCTGTATATGGTGCCCTCGGTATTTACCCCGTAGTTGCGGTAGTTACCGCCCACCTGAAGATCGATGAAGGAGAGCATATTACTGAAATCGTACATGCCTTCAAAATTGGTATAGCCGGATTTTGAGGTAAAGCCGGAACCGATGCGGAAATCCTTGGTGGATTTAACCTTTTTCAGGGCGGCGTTGAACTCCGCGCTGCCGGGCTCGTAACGGCCCACATCCGCTTTTTGACGGGCCAGGGCGTGGGCCTGATCCGAAGGCAGACCCAAACCGCCGTAAGCGGCGGGCAGCGAAGCGCCGATGTAGGTGGTGGCGTAATCGGTAAACCATTGTTTATCGCTTTTCCACTGTCGGTTTATGTTCCAGCCGGTAAAAACGATATCATGGGAATCGCCGGCATCCTCGCTTTGCGTGTAACCGCGAACGAAAAAGTTATCGCCCTTCAGCTCCAGCTTATGATACTGAACCAGCAGATTGTCCAGGGCGTAACGGTTGCTGCCCTGGTAAATACTGCGTCCCGTACCGATACGGTAATCGTAGGAGGCTTCAAGGTCGTCGCTCAGCCGGTAGCGCAAGCTGACGTTCATCTTTGTGCTGCGAGCCGGATCATAATCGTAAAGCTCTTCTTCTTTATAACCGGTACGACCGACGCGGATGGAGCCCAGCGTGCCCGCGGGCAACCCCGCCAGGTCATCCAGGTTCAGGGTGGTGGCCACCTCGTCCCCATATATATTCACGCCGTTAAAATCGGGCGCGTTGGCCGGCTTGCCTTCCTTGTCCGTAAAGTTGTGCGCTACCCAGTCCCTGGCCTGAAAATGGGATAGGGCCACCTTATAGGCAAAGCGGTCATAGGCCTTGGCATAACGCAGATTTATGCCGTAAAGCGGAGCGGAACCGCTATAGGCGGAGGAGCTAACGCCCGACTTGGCCTCCACGCTCAGTCCCTGGTAATCAAACGGCGATTTGGAATTGATGAAAAGCACGCCGCTAAAGGCGTTGGGCCCGTAAAGGGCGGAAGAGGCGCCGGGCAGAAATTCCACATTGGCCACGTCGATATCGGAGATGCCGACCATATTGCCCAGGGCGAAACTGCCGTTGGCGATACCGGCGTTGTCAACGCCGTCGATAAGCTGGATCAGTCCCGGATTGTGCATGTCGCCAAAACCGCGTCCGGTGGCGCCCTTAAAAATCATGCTGTTGGCGATAAGATTCACCTCGCGCAGATCGGCCAGCCCGTCAAAAAAGGTGGCGCTGGGCGTCTGTTTCAGAGCCAGCTGGTCTACCTTTTCCACGGTAACCGGCGCGCGCATAAAGCTTTCTTCCACGCGGGAAGCGGAAACCACAACGGCGTCGGAAAGAAAGCTCTCTTCCTTCAGGACGATAGAGAGCGTTGTCTCCGCTTCGGTGATTTCCACCGTCTGGCTTGCAAAGCCGACCATGGAGATTTGCAGCTTGAACGGGGGCTGCAGGTCTGTTTTTAAATAGAAAATACCGTCAACATCGGTGGAGGTACCGATAAACTTGCCTTCAACAACAACATTGGCCCCCGGAAGCGGCCCCTCGTTTTCATCCGTCACCGTACCCTTTATTACTGTTTCCGCAAGGGCAAAGCCGGACAGAATACATATAAAAAATAAAATAATAAAAGCGTTATTGCTTTTCCTCATAAGACCTCCCGATGTATATGGTTATGTGAGTTTGGTGTTTTTTTTACGTGGTTATTCTAATCATACCTTAAGATTGTGAAATTGTCAAGCTAAAAGTTTTAACAACTTTGGCGGGTAGGTTGTATTCGTTCTAATACTAAGGGGCAATCGGGATAAATGGTAATTAATTAAGGGTTTATCGTTGCTTTGCTTACAGATAAAAAGGGTGGATTGTTTTTCGCGCAGGCAGGCATGAATTTCCGGGCAAGCGAAATAGTATTCCTTTACCGGAATTGTATTGAAAAGTTGTGAGTTTTTCCTTAAGATATAGTTAATTTTATCCCGATAGGGCAAGGGCGGCGTTTGAATCTTCCTGTCTTAATTTTTACCTTCAGCAAATGTGATTATCAGGATAAAGCGGATGTAACGCAATAGGCCATACAACAAACCATCAGTATCAAATTTATTTTTATGGAACCTCTTCCCTTCAGGCGGATGACTATTCCAAACATGATTGCAACAGAAAAAATCTGATTTTAGGTTAAAACCGGCGTTATCCTTTTTAACCGGAGATTGCCCGGAAGATATTGGTCATGTAAAAATATTTAGCGGGAAATAACGGGGCGGAGTGCTTTTGGGGGATCGGCTACCCGTGCCGTAAAGCAGATTCGAGCCGTATAAATCCGGTGTTTCACTTTACGTATCTAAATTGAGGTATATAAGCCAACTGTCAAAACAGGAGCTGTGTATGAAGCGAGTTCTTTTTATCCTGAATGTTATCATGTTGTTGGTTGTTGCCGGCAGCGGGCAACAAATCCTGGATGTTTTTAAGCATGAACTTCCCGAAAAGATTTTAAAAAACAAGCGCTTCAGCCCCGAAGTGGAGAAAAATATTTTAGAATACGGAAGGCTTGATCCCCGAATCATTTACTTCTATCTGGAATATCTGCGTGTGAAGTTTGATAAAAAGACAGGGGACAGGGAAAACGCCTTTTTATGGTACCTTAACGACAGAGTAAATGAAACCAGAAGGCTGCGCTCCAAATGGCTGCACAAGGTTTTACAGGAAATAAAGGATCTTGACCTTGGGGAAAATGCCAAAACCAGGTTGCTGGAGTATGTTCAGGGTTTAATCCGCGAAAGGTTCGATATGCTGCCTTCCCGGAACAGGAATGATGGGCAGCCTCCGGGCTATGACGTCAATCGCCGCGATTATATGGCTTACCTTTATTTCACACAAAGCGCTACGGAAAAATATGATGCCGGGAAGAATTATACCCGCCTGGCGGATTCACTTTACCGGCAGGAGATTGGACGATTTGCCGGATGGTATGAAAAAGCCCGGGAGAAACAGGATATCGACCGTGATAAGATAAAGGCCGCGGTAAGCGAGATGTTGTATCTTTTCAAGGGCTCCTATGTTTCCGGCCTGCCCGCCACGCCCTTTGGTTTGCCCTCGTTCCTAAGCTCCACTCTAATTGCCCCTGGAGACTGGTTTCCTTTTAGTGATATGCTTCTTCCCTTTTTTTCCCCCGGAGGCCGGCAACGGTCCGATCTCCTTATCTCGATGCAGGTACCCGCCATTAACAGGATGACTGTGCCGGGGCAAACGTATACGGATACGCGGGGGGATAGTTATGATTATACTCTTTCCGACGACCAGACCTATGCCGAATTTTCTGTCGGCCTGGGTTATACCTTGCCCTTGCGCCGGGAAAGAAGCCTTTTTTCTTATCTGCGTTCCTTTGTACGCTTTTCCAGAAAGCAATTTACTTCCGGCGAGGAAAAAATATTTGAAGAGGTTTCAAAGTTTGTTTATCCCGACTATTGGGTCAAAGGCGCCTACTATGTCCAACAGAAAAAATCGAAGTATTTTATAATGACCCAACTTGAACTTTCAACGCCGCTTTTTTTTCTTGGCGATAATCTGGCCCTGGAAATAGGCGGTCTGTTCCATTACAGTAAAGCCCGCATCCCCCACCGTATCTTTTATGACGGCACCGTTAAAATATACAACCCCAATGCGGAAGTAGACCCTATATACACGGATTCCCGGCCGGTGGATCTCGAGGCCGGGGTCTCGCAATTTATGGCCTGGCCGCTGATCAGCGCCAAATACAGCATTCTGGATTATATGCTGATAAATGTCGATTATATATTTAACGGAGAAATACAATATGGCCTGGGGATGCGCTGGCCCTTGTGATCCTTGAGGCCGGTTTGATAGCGGAAAAGCTCCTCCCCCGAATACCGGGAAAGATTCACGGCCGGGAAATAATTTGATCCGCATAACCGTTTCAGCGATATTATGTTGCCATATGTGGCGGAATCAAATTATTCAATCAACACAGAGGAGGAGAGATATGCATTATATTAAAGGAGTCCTGTTGACAACGCTGGTGTTGTTAGCCGCTTCCTGCACCACCGGGGAGAAGGCGCCGCCGGTGGATACCGCCGCCGAAGCCAAAGCGGTGGAGAGTGTGCTGAAACAATATAAGGACGCCATCCAAAACCTGACCGTGGAAGGCACCGACACGCTGTTCACAAAGGAGGCTCAGGTCTATGAGTCGGGCGGTGTGGAAGGAACTTACGGCGACTATGTGGCCCATCATCTTGGGCCGGAACTGGATCACTTCAACAGCTTCACCTTTTCGGACTATAAGGTAGAGGTGGATATCAACATGCCCTGGGCCTTTACCACGGAAACCTATGTCTATACCATCGACCTGAAGGCTAACCCGGAAAAGGGACGCAAGGCGATGGTCATAAGCCGCAAGGGGGTGGCCACCTCCATCCTGAAAAAGATCGACGGGCGGTGGAAAATTACGAAAACCCATACCTCCGCCAGAAACGCCCCTAAACATTAAATACGTGTGGGGCGTCCCGCCAGGGAGGGTTTCCGGGAAAAACTCTGTTCAACGCGGGAATATTTTGGGGATAAGCCGGCGGTTTATCCCCTTTTTTTGTATGGAGGCAAACGGTCATGGTACCGGGGGAAGGTGCCCGGACATAGATTTTTTCCTGTCTTACTTATCATTAGGCCCGTAGCTGACGATCATGGCAAAAATATCTGCGATTTTCTTCTGTTTTTTTATTAATTTAGAAAGATTATTCAGGTAAAACAGAAACGGTCAACCAAGAACAGAGAAGGTAGTATTATGGTAAAAAGTATTCTTGTACCCCTGGACCCCTCGCCGTACACCGACAAAGCCATCGAAACGGCCATTCGTATGGCTCAGGTAAACAAAGCCCATTTGACCGGCATGGTTGTTATCGACATTCCCGGAATAAAAAAAGCGGCCGGCCCTGTTCCGCCGGGCGGTTTTTATTATGCCGAGCATCTTACCGAAAAACGAAAAGCCGAAGCCGAGGAACGGGTAGACGCTTTGTTGAAAAAATTCAGCGCCGCCTGCGATAAGGCCGGTGTAAAGCATTCCGAAGCCCGCAACCAGGGCAATCCCAGCGAAAGCATTCTTAAGGAATCTATCTATTATGATCTTCTGGTTATGGGCCTGCGCACCCACTTTAATTTTGAAGTCAGTCACGAAGCGGGAGATTCGCTTCAGGAAATGTTGGATGAATCCATTACTCCCATCTATGCCGTGCCTGCCGATATGCAGGTGCCCAAGGGGGACAAGGCTGAGGTTAATGTCTGTATTCCCTTTGACGGCTCCCTGCCGGCGGCCCGTGCCCTGCAGCGCTTTGCCCAGCTTATTCGCCATGACCTGCCCCGGGTAAAGCTGGTGATGAGCCATGAGGATATTGAATATGCCGAAGGCGTTCTGGAAGGGGCAAAAGGCTATCTGGCCCATCACGGTATCCATAACGTGGAAACGGATATTACCGTTGAGAACATCATTGACAAAATAAAGAACGATTATACGGATTGGGCCGATGTTTTTGTGGTTGGCGCGCACTCCAAAAAAGGCCTTTTTGACTTTATGGTGGGCAGCCTGACCAAATATCTGATCGAATGGAACCGGAAGCCTGTTTTTATCGGGCAGTAATTTTATCTTCCCGTGATCTGCCGTATATCTTTTTTTATTATGTTTTTTAACTGAAAACCGAAACCAGCGATCCGGCGGGCCTGTGTGCCGCCGGGTCTGTTCTAATTCCTCCCGGCAACATATATCAGGCCGGGATTCCCGACGCGTAGCGCACCTTAACCGATATCTCAGGAGTTGTATTTGTCTCTGAGGAAATCCCCGTTCCGCCGTATTAGCCGCGGATGTTTTTGGCTGCTCCTTGGCGCCCTTATGCCGCTTGGCGCGCAATCCGTGGTTGTGACGGGTATCGTTTTAAATAAGCAGGACGGCCGTCCCGTTCCCGGAGCGAGCGCCTATATCGAAGGCCGCACGCTGGGCGGCAGCAGCGACAGCAGCGGCTATTTTAACTTCCGGGCGGGCGAGGATGTTGTTGATTCCGCCGTTCTGATCATTCATCATATCGCTTATGATACCCTCAGGATGCCTTTAAAAAAGGCCCTCGGTCGGCATGTTTTCCGTTTGACCCCCCTGGTGCGTCCCCTGGAAAAGATCGTGGTTGAGGTGCCCCGGGATCGTACATTGCTGGCCAACGACCTGCCGGCGGCGGTCACCATCGTGGAAGCTTCGGAGTTTGAGGGGCGTGGTTATATCGATCTGGGTGATTTGCTGCGTACGGAAAAAAGTATCCAGATTGAAGAAGACCTGAGTGGGCGCAAGTCCCTTTCCCTGCGGGCGGGCAATCCCGGTGATGTAGTGGTGTTTTACAACGGCCTTAAAATGAACAGTTTGTACGACAATATTTTTGATCTGTCGCTGCTGAACGTGGAAGATATGAGCCAGGTGGAAATCATCCGGGGCAGCAACACGGCCCTTTATGGCGCGGAAGCCTTTTCCGGCGTTATCAACATCGTGCCCCGCACCCGGCAGGACTATACGGCCCGTTTTATCCAAAAAATCGGTTCCTACCGCTCGGGAGACTGGAATCTGCAACTCAATTATGCGCCGCTTGAAAATCTGTATCTTAACGCTACGGTTAAAGAGGCGGCCTACAAAAGGGTGTTGGGTGATAAGAGCGGCTATCTGGAAAACCGCTCCCGCTACTATTCGGGGAATATCCTCTATGAAATCAGCCCTTCTTCCGATGCCGGTAAGGTGGAAAGTATCGGCCTGATGTATATGCGCGTGGACTCCGATCACCAGAACAACAGCTTTGTGGAATCCATCGGCGATGCCAATGAGATTGTTTCGCTGAGTTATAAAAAATGGTCACCTTTATGGCAAAACCTGGAAGTAACCGCCGCCCGGCAAATTCTGAATAACCGGCAGACCTTGGTTGATGTTTCGGGCACGCTGGAACGGCGTTTCGCCAACCGCCGCTTATCCTTGAATGTGCAAAACCGCTACCGTTTTTCGGTTCTGGAGCTGATAGGGGCCTACCAGTTTGAGGATAACCGTCTTAAATTTTCCGAGTTGCGCGCGGGGCTGGATCGTTTTTCCGGAGGCATTGAATCCGCCGGGATATACCAGCGCCGGCACGGCGCGGCGGCCATTGCCCGCGTAAAGGCCCGTTTGGGTAAAGGGCCGGTAAGCAAGGCACTGGTGGATATCAGCTACCGGTATGACCGGGTGGATAACAGCGAGCGCGACGTGGTTGAGCGTCAGGGGGAGACGCGGGTGTTTTATGATGGCGAACAGCAACGCCGGCGCTGGCAGGCCGGAACCATAAAGTTTTCCACCACCCTGAGCGGCCGGGCCGGCAACCTGGATTATGATTTTTTTATGAATGCGGGCAGCAATATAAAATTCCCCACCATTTTTAATCAAATCAGCCAGGCCGCGCCGTTTAATCCCGGTGTTCCGGAAATAGTGGCCCGGCTGGAGCCGGAGAAAAACCGCAGCCTGGAAACGGGACTGATGCTCTCCCGCCTTTATGATACGGAAGCGGTAATCAATGAGTGGCGTCTGGAATTCAGCCAGTTCAGCAACGCCTATGAGAATAAATTCCGCAATTATTATATTCCCGGTCTGCCCCTGGCTTTTTACGAAAATGTGCCCAATGCCGATATCCGCGGCTACGAAGCCTTATGGAAACTGGTCTTTTTACAACGGATCATGAGCATGAGCTGGGGCGCCAGTTTTTACGATATTTCCGATCAGGCCGCCTTTCCCTTTAAAAACAAGGTCAGCGTTTCGGCAACCTTAAACGCCCAATACGCGGGATTTCGCCTGCAGCTTAAGGGCTTTTATGAAAGCGAGCGCGCGGGCTGGTTGAGGGATATTCGTTCGGAGTATGTTGAATTGCGACTGCCCTCCTATTATAACTTTGACCTGCATCTGAGCAAGTGGCACACACTGGGGCCCGTGCGTCTTTTTGCTTCCCTCAGCGCACGGAACCTGTTAAACACGAGGACGGTGCTCGAGGGGATCGCTATCCGTGACCGGCGTTTTTATCTCGGTTTTGGGGTGGAGTATTAATATGCGTTTTCTCATAAGAGCTGCGGTATTGTTGCTCCTTACCGTTTCATGCACGGAAAATTTCCTGTTCGACGATGAAATCACTCCCGTAAATACCCGGAGTGTGGAGGGCTACGTTCAACTGAGGGGAGAGACGGATCACGGGGGTATATATGTCTACCTGGAAGGTTTTGACGTTGAGACCTATACCGATGCCGGTGGATATTTTAAACTGGAAATACCGCAAAATCCCCGCCTGCAACCGGGGCAGGGCGTGGATGGTGCCTTTTATATTTGGTATTATGTGGACAATTACCGTTTGATGAACTCCCTGACGCTGGTTCGTGGAGGGCAGTTCAGTTACGGCCATGCCGATATCAATGACGAGGGGCGCCTGAAGAAGACGGTTGTTTTACCAAAACTACTGGATATAACCACGTCTGTCTCCCCGGAAAGAATATCCGAAGAGTTTGATGGCGTTCTTCAGGTAAACATGACGCTGAAGAACCTAACCGACTCAGTGTATGTCAATGTTCTGGAACGTAAATTCCATGAACTGGGCGGCGTATATTTGATTAACAACCCGGACAGCAGCAATATTCAGTTTGTACGTCTGGAAAATGCCGCCAACCGCAGGGTGCTGGTGGATAGCGTTCAATACTGGCAGATGTTGGTCAGCCGGGATTCACTGCCCCTGTTTCCGGGAAAATATGAAGTGCTTCCTTTTGTTAAACTGTACCACAAGGGGATGCCGGATGTATTGCGGGAAAAGTTCGGCAGCAACGCCTCAACCTTCTCCCGGGAGTTTTTGAACCTTCCGCGCAAGGTTTCCCCGGCGTTGCTGACCATTGGCCGACGCTAAAGGAATCTGTTTTTTATCCCATCCTTTTATAAATTCCCTCAAGGCCTTTCATTAAAATTCCCGGCGGCACACTATGCTTACACCAAAAAAAATTATGCGTTTCTGGTTCCCCCTGGCTGCTACCTGGCTGATGATGTCGGTGGAGGGGCCCTTTGTGACGGCGGTAATCGCCCGCCTGGCGGACGAAACCCACAACCTGGCGGCCTTTGGCATTGCCTATGCCTTTGCCCTGCTGGCGGAATCTCCCGTGATTATGCTGATGGCGGCGGCCACCTCTCTGGTGCGTGGCCGGACAAGTTACCGGCGCCTGAGGCGATTCACGCTGGTATTGGTGGGCTTGGTAACCCTTTCCCTGGCGGGGGCTCTATTTTCACCCTTTTTTGATTTTCTTATTTATGATGTACTCAATCTCTCTCCGTTGATACACGACTTAACCCATCAGACACTGGTTTTTATGCTGGTGTGGCCCGGTGCCATTGCCTGGCGCCGCTTTTTACAGGGTCTGCTGATTGTTAATAATAAAACACGCATCGTTTCCTATGGTACGGCCATCCGCCTTGTTTTGATGGCCCTTACCGCGCTTTTCTTTTATTTTCATCCCCTGTTGCCCGGAGCGGCCGTGGGCGGTTTGGCCCTCGGTGTGGGCGTTGTTGCCGAAATGGCGGTTACCTGGTATCTCAGCAGGTCCACAATCCGTAAAGTGCTGGGGCAAAGGGAAAAAGCACCGGAAAAAATACTATCCATGCGGGGTATACTGCGTTTTTACTATCCTCTGGCATTGGCTACCTTTCTGGGATTGGGCATTCAACCCATGCTCACCTTTTTTCTGGGGCAAAGCAGGATGGCCCTGGAGTCACTGGCCATATTACCGGTTATTAACGCCTTTATTTTTATCTTCCGCAGCATTGGCCTCTCCTTTCAGGAGGTGGCCATCACTTTTTTGCATCATTCCCGGGAGCAGTTTTCTTTTCTGCATCGCTTTGTTTTAAAGGTTGCCCTGGCCATCACCCTTTTGGTGTTGCTTATTGTACTTACGCCTTTATCACGCCTTTGGTATCAGGATATCAGCGGTTTAAGCCTTACCCTGACCAGGCTTTCGCTTATCCCCACTTTGATTATGTCCCTCTTGCCGGCCTTGTCCCTTTATATTTCCTGGCAGAGAGCAGTAGAGGTTCAGGCGCATCAGACGCGTCATCTTACCCTGTCCACCTTTATCGAGGTCAGTGTCATCGGTCTGGTTATGCTTCTCTTGATACGGGCGGATTTTATCGGTATATACGCCGTGGCCATCGCCATGACCTGCGGCAGATTGGCGGCCAATGCCTATCTTTTTGTTACCAATCTGCGCGCGGAAAAAATCCTCTTTTCTGCTAACTGATTTTCCTTTTGCTTCACAGTGACCCTGAAAGCGGTAAAAATCATCCGTATGTAGTATGTTTTTTTAGACCGACAGCTTTACGGTAAAGGATACATCTTCATCATTCAGACAGTGTTGTACGAAAACTGTTCATAGTATGGTTATTGCTTTATGATCTAAATATTATCCGAAAATGGAAATGTCGAAAAAAAACATAGAGGTTATCATGAAGAACTTCTCTATTCAAAAAAAACTGGTTTTATCTTTTTTATTTGTAACCACCGTTGCCGTGGCCATTACCGGCATAAGCAGCTACTGGCAGGCCAGGGATGCCCTTCAGGATCGGGCCATGGCCCAGCTCTCGGCCCTGCGGGCCAACAAATCCTACCAGATTGAAAGTTATATGAAGCAGATTGAACATCAGATTACGGCTCTGTCGGAAAGCCATACGGTGGTCAATGCCATGGATGAATTTTCCGTTGCCTTCGGGCAATTGAAAAACGCCTATTTAAATGAGGAAATAGAAGCGGGCCTGGCGGGTTATTATAATCATGAGTTTGTCAAAAGGCTGAATAAAAATACCGGGGAAAGCTATAACTATCAGTCCTATATCCCCACGGGAAATGCCGCCCGTTATTTGCAGTTTCAATACATCGTAAATAACCCCAGTCCTACGGGGGAGAAACTGGCCCTGGATTACGCCCGCGATAACAGTGCCTACAGCCATGCCCATAAAAAGTATCATCCTGTTTTGCGCAGCTATCTGCAAAAATTCGGTTATTATGACATTTTTCTGGTAAACAATGACGGAGATATTGTCTATACGGTTTTTAAGGAAGTGGATTATGCCACCAACCTGCTCAGAGGTCCCTATAAGGATTCCAATATCGCCGCCGCCTTCCGCGGTGTGAGGAATGCCTCCGCGCCGGATGCGATAAAGCTGGAGGACTTCAAATTCTATAAGCCGTCCTATGGCGCGCCCGCCTCCTTTGTCGCCTCGCCCGTTTTTAAAGGCGACCGGCAGTTGGGGGTGTTGATCTTTCAGATGCCTATCGATGAAATCAATAATATCATGACCGATAATCACAGCTGGCGCGAGTCCGGACTGGGCAGCACCGGAGAGGCCTTTCTTATCGGCAGCGATTATAAAATGCGCTCCGCTTCCCGCTTTTTGATCGAAGACAAGGAAAGCTACTTTAAGGCCCTGAGTGCTTCCGGCTATAATCAGGATGAGATCGATAAAATGCGCATCTATGACAGTCCTATTCTGTTACAGACCATTAAAACGGAAGCGACCGAGGATGTGATGAAGGGAAACAAGGCTAATAAAATTATTACCGATTATCGCGGCGAGCAGGTTCTGAATTCCTACAGTCCCCTTAAAATAAACGGCGTAAAATGGGCCATCATCTCCAAAATTGATGAGGACGAGGCCTTTGCTTCCGTTTACAGCCTGAGAAATTCCACCCTGTTGTGGGGCCTGATGATTATGCTTTTAGCCGGCGGCGGCGCCTTTTGGTATGGAAAGAAGTTCAGCAAACCCATAATTGACATCAGTGAGGTTGCCAAAAATATTGCCCGGGGAGATATGCGCGATCAACTGGAGTACGAGGGCAGTGATGAAATTGGCCAACTGGCGGATTCTTTTCGTGAAATGAGCCGCGCCCTTTCCGAAAAAGCCCGAGCGGCCCAGTCCATCGCCCGCGGCGATCTGGAAGTGATTATAGAAAAAGCTTCCGAGGCGGATGAATTGGGCATGGCCATGCAACAGATGAAGGAGAAAATTCAAAAAGTAGCCCAAAGCATGCAGGAAACCATCGGTCTGCAAAAAGAGGGACAGCTTTCCGCCCGCTGTGAACTAAGCGATATGGAGGGCGCTTATGCCGCGCTGGTGCGGGGCATGAATGATGCGCTGGACGCCGTTATATGTCCCATGAAAAAAAGCATCTCTGTTATTGGCGAATATGCCGCCGGTAATTTTGAGAATGCCATGGATGAACTGCCGGGAGAACAGAAAACCCTGTCCGACGCCCTGAACGGCATCCGTGACAATCTGATGGCCGTGATTGAAGAAGGGATAAAGCTTTCGGAAGAGGCTGCCCGGGGCAACCTGAGTTTCCGGGGAGACACGGAGCAGTTCACCGGCGCTTACCGCAACATCATAGACGGCTTTAACAAGGCGCTGGACGCCGCCATAGAACCGGTAAATGAATCGCTGGAGGTGTTAAATCAGGCGGCCTCGGGCAACCTTACCGCGCGTGTTGTCGGGGACTATCAGGGAGATCATGCAAAAATAAAGACCGCCCTTAACCATACGCTGGACGCCCTGGATGAGGTGTTGGGTCAGGTGAATGAGGCTGTTGAACAGGTGAACGAGAGCGCCAGACAGGTTTCCGATAACTCCCAGAGCGTTTCACAGGGGGCGACGGAACAGGCCAGTTCCCTGCAGGAGATCTCCGCCTCCATGACCGAAATTAATTCCCAGGCACGCTCCAACGCGGAAAATACGGAACAGGCGCAGGCTATTTCCGAACAAACCAAGTCCGCGGCGGATTCCGGTCATGAACGCATGCAGCGCATGATGGAATCCATCAACAACATCAATGTGGCTTCCAAGGAGATTTCCAAAATCATTAAAGCCATAGATGAGATTGCTTTTCAGACCAACCTGCTTTCGCTGAACGCGGCCGTGGAAGCGGCCCGGGCCGGCGTGCATGGCAAGGGCTTTGCCGTTGTGGCCGAGGAGGTACGCAACCTGGCCCAACGCAGCGCCAAGGCCGCCCGTGAAACAGCGGAACTTATAGAAGGCTCCGTTAATAAGGCCAGGGAAGGGATGGATATCGCCAATGCCACCAGCGAGGCCCTTGGGGAAATTATATCCGGCATAACCAAGTCCAAGGATCTGATTGACGAAATTGCTGTAGCCTCCCGCGAGCAGGTGAGCGGCATAGAACAAACCACACTGGCTTTGGGGCAGATTGATAAGGTGACGCAGGCCAATACGGCCAGCGCCGAGGAGAGCGCGGCTGCTTCCGAAGAACTTTCCGGTCAGGCGCAGACCCTAAAACAGGTGATTGCCCGTTTCAAACTGTCTTCGGTGAAACAAAGTTTTATACATACCGCCGGCGCCGGGGCAGAGCAGGAAGTTCAGGAACACTACGGGGAAGAGCCGGAGGAATTTTCCGGGGAAAATAACTTTGATGATGAGGAAATAAGTATAGAGTTGTCGGATCATGAGTTCGGCGATTTTTAGGAGGTAAAAATGAAGAAAGCATTATTTATATTGGCAGCCCTGTTGTTCATCAGGCCCATAAGCGCACAGGAGTATGAACTCAATGCCGATTTGGTAAGCCGCTATATCTGGCGGGGGATTGAGCTGGCCAACGGAGCCAGCATCCAGCCGGCCTTCGGCTTCAGTTACGGTGATTTCAGCGCCGGAACCTGGGCCTCTTATGCCTTGTCGCCCCAGGCCGCAGGAGGGGATGAGCATGACTTTTGGGCTTCGTATGCCTTTGGCAGTTTTTCACTCACCATGACCGACTACTACTTTCCCAACGGGGCCAATAACGATATTTTTGATTTTTCCAATAACGGGCAGGGCGCCCATGTGCTGGAGGCGGCCCTGGGTTTTGACGGCGGCGAGGATTTTCCGCTGACGGTTCTTTTGGCGGCCAATATCTACAATGACCCGGATAATTCCCTCTATCTGGAGCTGGGTTGGCAGACGGCTTCCGGAGTGGGTTTTGTTGCCGGTTTCGCCCGGGGAAACAGCACCTGGTACGCCGTTTCCAATCCCGGTATACGGGCCATAAACATGGGTGTAAGCTATACCCGGGAACTCAAGTTGTATGAAGGATACGGGATACCCCTCACGGGCCAGGTTATATTTAACCCCAGTTTAAAAATGAGTTATTTTGTTGTGGGACTTTCCCTGTAAGTTGCCAGTAAATATATCCGTCGTCTTTAACGGACGGCGGATATTTATATTTTTCCGCCGATTTTACTTCTCCCCGCTGTTTTCCACTTCTGTTTTTTTTATATTAGCCGCGCATCGGATATGTATAAACCGGAAAAGATCATGATACGCCTGAATAATTTCATGCCCAATATCGAATACCCGCTTCAATGGAAGTACAGTATTATCGGTCGCAGCCTGGAGCGCATCGATAAGGCCGTGCGGGAGGTAGTAGACCGGGAGTACACCCTGCAATTCTCCCACATCAGTTCGCGGGGAACTTACCAAAGCTTTATTCTGCTGGTGGAGGTGGAGAGCGAGGAGATGCGCGAAAGTATTTTTTACGATCTTAAAAAGCACAGGGATATTTTGCACGTGTTGTAACTCCGGCAACCCTCCGGGTCATTAAGACCCGGAAGGTTTAAGAGTACCGTTCCATATTGTCCGATCCCGGCCCCTTGCGTTAAGTCCCTGCCACCCTCACCGAAAATAGAGATAAAAACGGTGAATCGTGAATCGTATTGCTTCTCTGCTCAACAGTGCCCTGCTCAGCTATGTGGTCTTCATCATGCTCTTTATCACCTTTTTTCCCTTCGACTATCACTGGCCGTCCTCCTTTTCCGTCAATACCTATTGGAAGGCACAGGAGAGCCTGCAAAATATTTTTTTCTTTATACCCTTTGGCTATCTGCTCGCCTCCTTATTAAAAACTTCCGTAAGACAAACACTGTATATAAGCGTGATATGCGGCTTTTTCCTCAGTCTGTTTATCGAACTCAATCAGATATTTATCGTGGATCGTTACAGCAGTCCCATCGACCTTTTTAACAACAGCGTTGGGGCGTTGGCCGGAGCGGCTTTTTTCCTTGCCCTGAAACGGCTTAGCGCCCTGAGGAAGTATGGGGGGCGATTGCTGGATATCCCGCTGATGAACCTGGTGCTGATGCTGATCCCCCTGCTATGGCTTAATGCCGTCGGCAGCGGGCATGATGTGCGCCGCCTGTGGCTGGCCTTTTTGCTGGCCTTTATCGCCTTGTATATTATGGTGGCCATCTATCTTTACGGAGGGCGGGGGATTTACTCCTTAAAACGTGGCCATCTGCTGCGGGTGTATACTGTTTGGTACGCGATTTCATTTTTGCCGGAGCTGCTCTATTTTCCCGGACGGGTACTTGCTTTTTATCTGCTGCAAATGATTTTCATGTGGCTGCTGCTGCACCTCGGCGCCAGGGGGGAAAGGCGGGAGCAGCGTTATGAACTGCCAACCCTTAAAACCGTTACGCCGCTGTTTTTGCTTTATCTGTTACTGGTGGCGCTATGGCCCTTGCGGGGCATGCAAGGGCAGTTTGAGTTCGAAGTGCTGGGTGCTTTGTTTCGCCGGGATACCTCGCTGGCCTTTATCTTTTCGCAGATAGAGTATTTTGCCGCCTTTGCCCTGGCCGGCTTCATGGCGGCCCAAATCCTTAACCGTTATGATTTTAAGGCATGGAAACATTTTACGTTGATTCTGCTTATGGCCGTCCTGATGGAGTTGCCAAGGGGCTTTCACGGTTTGCATTCGGCCAACCTGACCCATATTTTTCTGGCCGTGTTCAACGGCACCTTTGGCGCATTGATCTACTTTTTAAACCTGAGCGCTTATTTGGAGGAGCAACATCGTGGAAATTTGCGCAAGGACCGCCGACTTCTGGAGAAATGGCGCATGGAAAAAGAACCCCAAATGTGAAAAATATGTGCTAACTTGTTGTTTTTTCGTTTGTTTTTATCCCTTATATTAAAAGATTGACAAAGTTAAGCCGAATAGCAAACCAGCTAAAGAGGCGCAAACCATCACAATTACAAGGCAATTAATGGAAGACTTTTCTTTTATCAGTAACGCGCATCCTCAATATATCGAGCAGATGTACCGTACCTATCTCGAAGACCCTTCCCGCGTGGAAGAGAGTTGGCGTATCTTCTTTAAAGGGTATCAATTTGCCGGAGAGGGCGGAGATTCAGCCCCGGCGGATACGGGCAGCCGGCCCAGTGAAAGCGCCCTGAAGGAATTTGCCGTGATCAACCTGATCAACGCCTACCGTCAGCGCGGTCACCTGTTTACCAAAACCAACCCGGTAAGAGAACGCCGAAAATACCGGCCCACCCTGGCTCTGGAAAACTTCAATCTCTCTCAGGATGACCTGGACGAGATGTTCCATGCCGGTAGTGAGATCGGCCTGGGACGCACCACGTTGAGGAACATCCTTGAGCATCTGGAGGAGACCTACTGCAAATCCATAGGCGCGGAGTATATGTTTATCCGCGTTCCGGAAAAGGCCCGCTGGCTGAGGGAACGTATGGAAAGCACCCGCAACCGGCCCAATTGCAGCATTGAGGAGAAAAAACGCATTCTGCAAAAGCTGAATGAAGCGGTGGTTTTTGAAAAATTCCTGCATACCAAGTACGTGGGGCAAAAGCGTTTTTCCATGCAGGGGGGCGAAACGCTGATCCCCGGTTTAAACACCATTATAGAGCATGGCGCGGATCTGGGCCTGGAGGAGATCATCATCGGCACGGCTCACCGCGGGCGGCTGAATCTGCTGGCCAATATCCTGCAAAAGCGCTATGAGGATATCTTTTCCGAGTTTGAAGGCGAGGAGTTCTCCGACGCGGTCTTTTCCGGTGATGTGAAGTATCATCTGGGCTATTCCAGTGATGTGCGCACCTATAATAACAAAAAGGTGCGCGTCAACCTGGCGCCCAACCCCTCCCATTTGGAGGCGGTCAATCCTGTTGTGGGCGGCATGGTTAAGTCCAAGCTGGATCATGTCTATCACGGGGATGAGAATAAAATTGCTCCCGTTTTTATCCACGGCGATGCGGCTATTGCCGGGCAGGGCGTGGCCTATGAGCTTATTCAAATGTCCCTGCTGGACGGTTACCGTACGGGTGGGGCCATTCATATCGTGGTCAATAATCAGATCGGTTTTACCACCAACTACCTGCAGGCCCGTTCCAGCACCTATTGTACCGATGTGGCCAAGGTGACGCTTTCTCCCGTGTTCCATGTGAACGCCGATGACGCCGAGGCGGTGGTGCTGACCATGAAGATGGCCATGGAATACCGCCAAAAATTTCACACCGATGTTTTTATCGATCTGCTGGGTTACCGCCGTTACGGCCATAATGAGGGCGACGAGCCGCGTTTCACCCAGCCTAAACTTTACTCCACCATCGCCAAACACCCCGACGCCCGGGAGATATATAACAAAAAGTTGCTGGAATCGGGCAGCGTGGAAAGGGACCTGGCCCGGGAGATGGAAAAGGAATTTAAGCACACTCTGCAGGAAAAACTGGAGATGGTGCGTGCGCAAAAACTGGAGGAAATGGAGCATCCGCCGGATTTTACCGAGCCCTGCGATCTTAAGCAGAGGGAACACGACCACCGCTTTGAGCCGGTGCCCTCCACCCGTTTTCCCAAGGATAAGCTGATCGCCCTTGGCAAGAGGGTTTTTACCCTGCCCGGGGAGTACAACTTTTTTAATAAAATACGCAAGCTTTATGATGACCGCCTGAAACGGCTGACGGAAAGCAACAGCCTGGATTGGGCCTGCGCCGAGTTTTTGGCCTACGGCAGCCTGGCCTACGAGGGCCATCCCGTGCGCCTGAGCGGGCAGGACTCCGAGCGTGGAACCTTTTCTCATCGTCACGCCGTTGTGCGCGACGAGGTGACCGAGGAAATCTATCTTCCGCTGAATCACGTCAGTGATAATCAGGCCTATTGCCGCGTGTTTAACTCCCTGCTCTCCGAATACGGCGAAATGGGCTTTGAATACGGTTATGCCTGCGCCACGCCCCATGGGCTGAATATCTGGGAAGCGCAGTTCGGCGACTTTGTCAACGGCGCGCAGATTATCATCGATCAGTTCCTTTCCTCCAGCGAGGCCAAGTGGCAGCGCACCAACGGTCTGGTGCTCTATCTGCCCCACGGTTACGAAGGGCAGGGGCCGGAACACTCCAATGCCCGCATCGAGCGTTTTTTACAGCTTTCGGCCAATGAGAACTGGCGGGTATGCCTGCCCACCACCCCGGCCAATTTCTTTCATCTGTTGCGCTCGCAGGTTAAATATCCTTTCCGCGCGCCGCTGATTGTTTTTACGCCCAAGGTGCTGCTGCGCCATCCGCAATGTGTGAGCACGGTGGAAGAGCTGGCGGAAGGCGGTTTTGAGACGGTCATCGGCGATAGCGTGGCCAAGGCCCCGCGCGTGAAACGGGTGCTGTTGTGCAGCGGTAAAATCTATTATGAACTGGATGCCCGCCGCCGGGAGGAAAAACGGGAGGATGTAGCCATTATCCGTGTGGAGCAGCTTTACCCCTTCCCCGAAGAGGAGATTGAAAGAAAATTAAAGAGCTATAAAAAACTGGAAGAGGTGATTTGGGTGCAGGAAGAGCCGGAAAACTACGGCGCCTGGCCTTTTTACCGTGTATGGTTCAATCGCCCGGTACGGGGCATAAGTCGCAAGGCCTCTTCGGTGCCGGCCACGGGTTTCCATAAACAGCATCAGATAGAGCAGAAGGACATCCTGGACAGGGCCTTTGCCTGAGGCGGAAAGAAGACACAGTGAATGATGAAATTGTAATAAAATAAGGAAACGCAATGAAAATTGACGTTACGGTTCCCACCATAGGGGAATCCATTACCGAAGTAACCATGGGCGGCCGGCTGGTTGAAAACGGCGCTCATGTGGAAGAAGACGATGTTATCTGCGAGATTGAATCGGAAAAAGCCACCGTGGAGGTGACCGCCGAAAAAAGCGGTATTATAACCTTTACGGCCGAGGAAGGCGATACGGTAGAGATAGGCGCGGTCATCGCGCATATTGAGACCGATGGAGAAGCACCCGTCGCCGAAGGCAAGGAAGAGAAAAGTTCAGAGGAAAAGAGCGTGGCAGCGCCGCAGCCCGCGGAACAGGAGGAGGGCCCCAAGGTTTCTCCCGTGGCAGCCAATATCCTGCGGGATGCCGGCATTGACCCGGCGGCGGTTAAAGGAACCGGCGTGGGGGGACGCATCACCAAGGCAGACGCTCTGAATGCCCGGCAAGGCGCCGCGCCGGCCGCACCCGCGCCCGCGGAAAAGAAAGATATAAGCGGGGAAGCCCCCGCGCCGGCAAGCGCCGCTTTCAGCCGCAATGAAAAACGCGTGCGCATGACCACCCTGCGTAAAACCATCGCCCGCCGCCTGCTGGAGGCCAAGCACGGTACGGCCATGCTGACCACCTTTAACGAGGTCGATCTTTCCAAAGTGAAGGAGGTACGGGCCGCCTATAAGGAGACCTTTAAAGAGAAACACGGTGTGGGCCTGGGCTTTATGTCCTTTTTTACCAAGGCCTGCACGCTGGCCCTGAAAGAGGTGCCCGGCGTTAACGCCATGATCGACGGCGATCATGTGATTTATCATGACTATGCCGATATCGGTATCGCCGTGTCCACGGAAAAGGGACTGGTGGTTCCCGTTATCCGTAATGCCGAATCCCTTTCCCTGGCTCAGATCGAGGCGGAAGTATTGCGCCTGGCCCTGCGCGCCCGCGACGGCAAGCTGACCATCGACGAGATGACCGGAGGTACTTTTACCATTACCAATGGAGGCGTCTTCGGTTCGATGATGTCCACGCCGATCATTAACGCGCCGCAATCGGCCATTTTAGGCATGCACGCTATCAACGACCGTCCCGTGGTGGTTAACGGCGAGATTGTTATCCGGCCCATGATGTATCTGGCCATGTCCTACGATCACCGCATTGTGGACGGTAAAGAGTCGGTGACTTTTCTGAAAATGGTTAAAGAGCTGCTGGAGGATCCGGTACGCATGTTGCTGGACATCTGATTTGATCAATAAAGAGAAAATAAAAGGCTTTATCCCGTGAAAGGATAAAGCCTTTTTTATATTAGCCCGCCGCATATTAAAAGGCGGCGGGTCCGGATTCCCCAAAAGACGAAGTTCTGAAGATTTACAGATTCTCCGTCTTTTTCCGAAGTTCCATGGAAGCGGAGTAAAATTCTTCCAGTTCCATAACTTTAAGGTAAACAAAGCCGCGTGTGGAACGGATACGCGAATCTTCATTACGATAGAAATAATCGCGGCCCAGCAGCTTTTTCATTGTCTGATACTGTTCCACTTGTATTTTTTGCGCCAGGCCGCTAAAAGGTCCGTCAAATTCATAACTGGGGAAGGAGGCCTCCCGTTGGGAACCGAAAGCATTCATAAAGGCGTGATCCAGAATGGCGCGGGTGTTGTGGGTCACCGGCACAAACAGGTTGGCCTCGCTGGGATGGTAACGATACCACACGTTGCGGTAGCCCCAGATTTTTATATCGGTTTTTCCCGTTTTTTCCACGTACAGCTTTAGGGCTTCGGTGACGGCCTGTAACACCTTGTAGTGGGTATCCGGCCCGCTGCCTTCGGGGTCAAAGGCCACGCTGATCACATCGGGATTGATCTTCTCCAGAAGGGCCAGTACCGGCTTCACATCGCGCTCGATGGTCGGCTCTTCGGTAAAGATATCGCCCTTGTAAAAACCAAGGCGGGAATGGATGACCGACTCGGTGGAAAAGCCGAAATAGCCCCACAGGATATCCGCTTCCCACTCGCGGGTCATGCCCTTAAGCTGTTGGATGTAGGGCAGATCTTTTTTCCCCGGATACTGCGTTTTAAAGTAGTTGATCAGTTCCTGCATGCGGTATTCCAGATTGGTCAGATCATCCTCATCGAAAATGGCCACCAGGTTGCGGATAAGACGACGGGCACAACCCTCGCGCATAAAAGATTCGCTGTTGGCGGCCACACCATCCAGGTACTGATACATGTCACGATCGCGGAAGGTACGATTGGACGGGTCGAAATAACCCTCTTCCAGCATTTTTTGGAAGTGGGGCGTTCCCAGATGCCACAGGGCATTTTCCACCTCTTTGAGCATAAATTTGTTGGTCACGGCATTGAAGCCGCTGGTCAGATAGTTGAAGTAGTGACGGTTGCTGCCTTCGCGCATCAGGCGCACCAGATAGGGCAGGTAGCCCAGCATAATATCATCATGATGGGGCGCGGTATGCAGGATCGTCAGATTCCTGGGAATATCCAGCGACTTTTGGATGCGTTCCTTAAAAGTAGTTTTCACCTGCTGTACCAGTTCTTCCACGCTGCGTCCGGTGCGCTCCAAAAGCAGCTTGCTGGAACGGACGTTGTTGAAGTCGGTTTTGGTCAATTGGTGTAGCTGTTTGTTTTTATAAAGAGCCAGATCGGTAACGATGCCTTCGATCTGTTCATTATCGATGGTTTTCATCTGTTGGCGGTAAAAGTAGCGTCGTTCATTAAGCAGCTTGGCCGCCCCTTTGGTGATGAAAAAGCGGGCGTTGGGCAGCGCCTGCAGGCTGGAAGCAGGCACCTGGTTGCTCAACCCGGATTGAATGGCGTCTTTGATAACCTTGGCCTTGGCCTCGCCGGCGGCGATGATCAGGGCCGTGGCATTGGAATTCCAGGTGATGGTGCGCAGACCGATGGTGATCACCAGACGGTTGCGGGAAACTTCAATGCCCCCTAAATCCGATGCGGCGGCGGCTTGTGTTTCGTAGTTGGTGGGCGTTAGCCGGGTGGTGCTGTAGTGATCCGATCCGCGCACATTAAAGCCGATATGCCCGTCGGGTCCTATACCGCCAAGGAAAAAGCCGATACCGCCCATTTGGCGTATCTTGTTCTCATATTCCGTGCAAAACTGATCCACGGCATCCAGCACCCGTTTTTGCTTTTCTTCCAGGGGCGTGCGCGGCAGGCGCAGGCGCAGTCCCAGGTCTACCTTTTGTTCCGGCCAGACCTCATCCAGGGTCTCATTATCCTTTAAGCCGATGGTATTGGGGTTGATTAACAGCGCCTTTTTGGGGTCAAAGCCAAAACCCTTAAGGTAAAATTTATTGACGTAGTAATAAAAACTGTTGTGCTGACTGGAATTGATGGGATAGAATTCATCAATCTGAACAAAGGAGAAGCTGTCCATTTTGGGGAAGACCGCCGGGTCCACGCCGCCTTCCTCCAGTATTTTTTGTGCTTTTTTATCGTTCCAGTTGGTCAGCAGGTAGTTGACCCATTTAATAAAGTGTTCGGGTGTTTTTCCCGTGGGCAGAGAAACCACGGCGCCGGGATTTTGCTGGGCCCATTCGATAAAACGCAGGGCGGTCAGGCGTCCCAGGGTGGGGAAGTTCTCCACGATGATGGTAGGTATTTTTTCGGTCGGCCGGTATATCAGTTCCATGCCGCTTTGCGCGCGGGCTGTTTCTTCCACGCGGGAGATGTTGACTTTTTTCTTTGCCATAAAATCCTCGAATCAGGTTAGTTCGGAGTCCTAACTTACGTATATTATTGTATTGTTGCAATCTCTCTTTTCAGGATAAGTACATTCCGGTGAGCGGTTACCCGTACGGGGCCGAAAATTTTCTACCCCATTTCCACCAGTACTTCATTCACCGTGCCCGCTTTTTGTACCGGAAGGGGATTGCCGCTTTCCCGGCCGTTGAGGCGGACGGATTTAACTCCCTTTTCCACATGGGCCGGATTAACCACCCTGATGTGGTAGGTGGCGCCCCGCCATTTGCGGGTAACTTCAAAACCGGGCCAGTCCGCCGGGATGCAGGGATCAACCGTCAGCCCATGGTAACCGGGACGCAGGCCCAGGATGTATTGTGTGGCCGCTATATAAAACCAGGAAGCCGACCCCGTAAGCCAGGGATGGCGGGCCTGCCCGTGGCGTTGATGATCCCGGCCCATGATGAACTGGCAATAGGAGTAGGGTTCCGCTTCCCGTATCTCTATTTGATCATTCTGGTTATAGGGCAAAATGGCATTGTAAAATTTCATGGCCCGCCCGCCGCGCCCCAGCATGCACTCGGCGATAATGGCCCAGGGATTGGGGTGGCTGAATATCGAGGCATTCTCCTTGATCCCTTTATAGACCCGGGTGACGTAACCGATGTCATCATCGGGGCGGGAATAGGCGGGCCACAGCAAATGCAGGCCGTAGGGGGAATAGAGATGTTCATTCACGGCATCCATGCAGGAGGTCGCCCGCTCCTCCCGGGCCACGCCGGAAAAGACAGCCCAGCTCTGGGCATTGAGAAAGAGTTTGCCCTCCCTGTTGGCGGCCGATCCGATTTTTTGACCTTTCCGGGTAAAGCCGCGGATGTACCAACGGCCGTCCCATAATTGTGCTTCACAGGCCTTTTTTACCTTGCGGGCCATGGCGCGGTAATGTTCGGCGTCTTCGGTTTGGCCGAGGAATTCAGCCGCCTCAATAAACAGGGTCAGCGCCCAGTGATGCATAAAGGAGACCATGGCGCTTTCCCCGCCGCCGAGATTCAGACAATCGTTCCAGTCGGCCCGCAGCCCCTGACAAATTCCGTTCAGGCCGATATGCGCGCCCGAAAAGTCAAGGATGCGTTTCAGATGCTCGTAAACGCTGCCCCGGCTGCCATCGGCATAGGGCAGGCTCTCTTCAAAAAAGGCCATTTCTCCCTGTTCCTTCACCCAACTGCATACCGCCCCGACCAGCCACAGGGCGTCATCGGCACAGACATCTTCCAGGCCATGTATGATCTCATCCGCGGAGGGTGTGGGCACCACGGTCGGTAATTTTATTTGGGGCAATTTACGGGTTTCCGGTTCAAAAACGGCCGGGTCAAAAAGATGCAGCCCGTATCCCTCGCGGGTCAAGCCGTTTAAAAGCTGCCTTAATCGCTGTTTCGTCTTTTGAGGGTGGCTGTGCACCACGCCCATCACATCCTGGGAGGTATCGCGAAACCCCAGCCCTACCCGGCCGCCCACTTCAATGAAGGAGGCAAAGCGTGACCAGACAACACATGTTTCGGCCTGATACAGGGTCCAGGTGTTGATCATGCTGTTCAGACCGGGATGAGGGGTGCGGCATTGCTGGATGGAAAGTTTTTCATCCCAGTAGGCTTTCAGACGGCGGAAGGCGGCATCCACCTCCCGGCTGTCGCTGTATTTTTTGCGCATGGTCCGGCCGGACTCCCGGCGTGAACCAACCCCCAGTATAAAACTTAACCGGCTCTCTTCGCCGGGCGCCAGACGGATTTTTTTATGCAGGGCGCCGCAGTGGTTGCCTCCCAGGGCGCTGCTGTTTTTCAGTTGTCCGTTTTCAACGCCCAGGGGGTTGCTCTCATCCCGGTAGGCGCCGATAAAGGCATCGCGGACACAGTCATGGCTATCGGCTTCAAAACTGGCGGTAAAAAAATGATACATCCACGGTTCATAAAAAAAATCGTACTCAATGATACCGTCCTCATAGGAAGAGCCGGCGGCATAGAGACTCATTTGCAGGTTTTGGTTATCAATTTCTATATGATGAAAGGAAAACTCCACATAGGAAAAGATACTCAGCCGCCGCGGCCGGTCGGTCAGGTTTCTGAGCCGCACATCCCACAGTTCCACATCGTCTTCGAGGGGAACAAACAGCAACTGTTCCGCATCGATTCCTTGGTAGCGGCATTGGAATTTTGAGTAGGAAAGGCCATGCCGGCAGGTGTAGCGGGCCCGGGTGAAGTCCTTGCCCACCGGTTGCCAGGAGATGGTCCAGAATTCGCCGCTGTCATCATCGCGCAGGTAGACATAATGTCCCGGACGGTCCAGAGGGACGCCGTTGGGCCGGAAACGGGTGATGCGGTGATGTTCCGGGGTTTTGTAAAAACTGTATCCGCCGGCATTGTGGGATATGACGGTACAAAAATCCCTGACCCCGAGATAATTGGTCCACGATACGGGAATGTCGGGACGTTCGATGACATACTCCCGATTGTCATCATCAAAGTATCCATACCTCATCAGAATTATCCTTCCGTATTGATTTTCTTGAAGGGGACAAAGCGTGAAACAAGAAAAGAGGGGATGGTGGCCACCAGCACCCAAAGGAAAAAGATTTTATAGCCCAGCCAGTCACTGATGTAGCCGCTGATCATGGAAGGCAGCATGAAACCCAGATTCATGATAGCCGTGGCAAAGGCGTAATGGGCCATTTTATAACGTCCCGGTGCGATTTGATGCATCATAAACAAAATAACGCCGACAAAACCGAATCCATAGCCCAACCATTCGATGCTGATGGCGGTACAGACGATGGCAAAGCTTTGCGGTTGGGTGAAGGCCAGATAAGCATAGACCGCGTCGGGAACATTAAATATGATGGCCAGGGTAAACAGGGAGGGCTTGAGCCCCTTGCGCGCCACAAAATAACCGCCGGCAATGGAGCCCAGTACAAAAGCCGCCGCGCCGAACACGCCATAGGCCACGCCGATATCCGCCGTAGCAAGACCCAGACCGCCGTCAAGACGCGAGGCGCGCATAAAAAGGGGAACGATCTTGGTAAGCTGTCCCTCCGCCGTGCGAAATAGAATGATAAAGGCGATATGCCATAGAATATAGCGTTTTCTGAAAAAGGTGGTAACCACGTGGCCAAAGGTTTCGAAGGCTTCCCGGAAACTACCGACCGTCCGCGCGCTGTCGCCCACGGGCAGCATTTTAAGATGATAGACGGCCAGAAGAATAAGTGTCAACCCGAACAATCCCATGACAATCATCCACGCTTCGGTAATACCCAGCCGGACCTCAAGAATGCCGGCGATATAGACCAGCGCGCCCTGTGAAAGCACCTTGGCGATGTTGTAAAACGCCCCCTGCCAGCCCACATAGCGGGCCTGCTGCTGCGGATTCAGGGCGTTTATGAATAAACCGTCGGCGGCGATATCGTGGGTGGCGGAATTAAAAGCGATAATGACAAACATGACCAGCGAGTATTTAAGAAACCCCTCCAGCGGCAGGGAAAGGGCCAGTATGCCAAAAGAAAGACCACCGATAAATTGGGTGGCCACCACAAAGTGTTTCTTGGTTTTAAACATTTCCAGGAGCGGTCCCCAAAGGGGTTTCAATGTCCACGGCCACATAACCAGGGTGGTGAAAAAGGCAATAAGACTGTCACTGAGTCCCATACTCTTATACATCAGCACCGATACCGTGGCCGTGGCCACGAAAGGCAGTCCTTCCGAAAAATAGAGTGTGGGAACCCAGGCGGCCGGATGCCGGGCCGGAGAGGTGTTTTTATCCATAACATTACCCTGTTGCCCATTGCTTTCCTCAACGGATGGGTTTTGCGGAGCGGGTTGTGTCGAAAGGGCGTTCGTGCTCAAGATGATTCCTGCGGTTCGGTTTAACGGTTGTGAAAAACTTTAGAAATAAATCCGGAGATGTTGCCGTAACAGAGCTCCGGATTTGGTGTCGGCCGCTTCCATGGATTATAAGCGGACTCTTTATTTCAGAAACATCATTTTGCGGCTGATGCTTTGGGACAGACCCTTTAAACGGTAGTAATAGACGCCGCTGGACAGGTCGCTCATATCCACACGAACGGAATGATAGCCGCTTTTGGCCGGAACCTGATCCAGAACGGTCTTCACTTTTTGTCCCTGAATATTGAAGATGTCCAGACTGATGTTTCCCGCCTTGTTCAGGCTGAAGGAAATCGTTGTGGCCGGATTAAAGGGGTTCGGATAGTTCTGATGCAGTTCCATGGTGAGCGGTACCGCCGGGGAGAGCGGGTCTTCCAGCGCGGTAACCACGTATTGGGATTCGGGCAGGGGCCAGTCGGGCGTCCAGTTGGCGCTGCCATCCACATAGGTGTATCCGTATCCCCAATAATCCACCGCGGCCGTACCCGTGCGTATTTGTTCGAAGTAGGTGAGCAGACCGACGCTGCCATCCACATCGGAACCGTTCAGCACATCCGGATCGATCTGATCCATAAAGCCGGGATCGGTATTAGTGTTATTGGATTCAACCAGGTTGGGATAGGCGGATTTATCGGCAAACATGGCCACGGTACGCTCATTCATAAATTCAGGGGTGATGATCTTGTTGCTTTGCGTATTGTTCCAGTCTGTCCAGAAGTCGGTCAATTCCGAAGGCCAATAATATTGATTGTTTTTAACCTCGATGGTACGCTTGGCCTCAGCCTTGGCCAGGAAGTCCGCATCATTGGCAAACTCCGGTGCAAAAATGCCGGCATTGGCGGAATCCAGCGGCTGGAAGGCGATAACGCCATAGCTGGAGTCGGGGTACCACAGGTTGTCCCACCAGGGATTTTCCGTCTGATCCACGCCACCGGCATAAGTGCCGTAAAAAACGTTGTCGTTGATTTTGGCATTGGTCACATTAAAAATAAAGAAGGGATTCTTAAATGTGTACAGAACCTTATTGTCAATAAATTCAAAATAGGTTTCATAGTACTTGGTTACCGGCGCGGCGGCATAGCCGTTGACGCAAAGCATAACATTACCCACCATGCTCAGGGTGTCGGTATAGGCTTCGCCCGGCCATGTGTTGCGTATAACTTCTCCGATATAATGTTGATTGGGATGGACGAAGTTACGGAAGGTGTTATTGTTGATAAAAAAGTCGCACCATTGGCCGTTGTATCCGATGGCAAAGGCCTGCCAGCCGTCAAACACACAGTTTTCCACGGTCAGGCGTACCTTATCGGCCGTAACCGAAATGGCCACACCGTCCCCGTTAACCGAGTTGTCCGCGGCATAGGCCAGCAGATAAACATTCTCTATGGTGACCTGACTTTCCTCTCCGGCGGCAATCAAAAAGGTTGGCGGAAGGCTAAAATCGGAAAGAATGGCCGGTTGAATGGTCGGGGGCTGACCGGTTTCGGAATCAACCACGCCTGAAATCCGGATGGGACTTTTCGATAAAATGGCTCCGGTGAATTTGTATGTTTTATCCAGCGAAGTCAGTTTATAAACATCGTGAGCCTGAGCGCCGTTGGATAAGGTATCCGCCCCGATGACTTCGTTGATATAGCCGTCATCCGCGCTGACGTTCAGGGTGGATTGGGCAAAGGCCATGCCCATGCTGAAAAGAACAATTAAAAAACGTATCGATAACATTCGGTTCATAGCACAATCTCCTTGCTAATGGTTAAGTTTTCGGCCTCTGTGTTCTCCTCCTTTCCGTTTTCAGCGGCCGGTGTTCATTTGGTTGTTGATTCTGTTTATATTACAAATTCCAGCGTAAACCCAATTCCGCGGTTAAGCCGTACTCCTCAATACGCGTTGGCGTGGCGGGGTAGAGTTGGAGCACGCTTTTATCCCGGGAATAATTTATGTTGCTCAGGTTTCCGTAAAGCTGAAGCGCGAACCAGGGCAGGCCCTGCTTAAAGGATAAATCCCATCGTTGGTAAGGCGCCGTGTTGGCCCTTTCCTGTTCATTCTGTGTGGCATAAGAAAAGACATCATCGGTATAGAGCATGGAAAGACGGAGCGAAAAATCCTTGTAGTCATAGCCAATGGTCATATTGAAAATATCTTCCGGCTGGTAGATCAGGCGGTCGGTATAGGCGCTGTCGATAGCGGTGTAGCCGTCCGCCGCGGGGGTTTGAAAAGGATAGCGCGCCCTGGAAAAGGAGTGTGTGTAATTAACACTCAGCACCAAACCGTTCAGTGGCGCGGGCAAATACCAGAAGTGGGTTTGCCAGTCGGCCTCAATGCCCCAGTTGTCTATGATAAAGGGATTATTGATATAGGTGCGGATATTGTAGCGCCAGCGAGGGTTCGGTTTTTTTTCCGGCAGATAATAAGGCTGCGCATCGCGACCGCGCACATAAAACGACCAGGGATAGATGACGTCCCGGATACGTTTAAGAAAAGCGCCGAGGGTAAGAAGTCCCACCGTATTTTCCGAAAAGGAGAAATTGATATCATAGTTTTCGGACTGTGTCGGTACCAGGTCCGTATTGTTCCATTCGATCACCGGGCTGCCATAGGCGTCTATTCTGGGAATGATGGCGGTAAAGTCGGGGTAGGCCAATGTCTTGGAATAGGCCAGCCGCAGATCAAACCAGTTGACGGGTTTATATTTAAGATTGATGCTGGGCAGCACAAAAGGGTGGCTGCGTGATACCGTTGTATCGGTATGATTGTAAAAGTTATAGGAGAAGGTCGTCTGCTGGCCCCGGGCTCCCGTATACTCCGTCGTTAAATTTTGATAACGGATACCGGGTATGATTTCCAGTTGATTTCCGATCTGGATAACGGCCATAAGATAGGCGGCTTCGGTGGTCTCGCTTCCCCGGTAGTTATTGGTGGTGGAAAGGTAATTGTTCCGGGCGAAGGCTTCCGGGGATTGCTCGGTGAAAAGATCGGCGTTGTCCTGAATAAATTTTACCAGCGCCGCGGCTTTATCGGCATCCATGGGGTTGGACATTCTAAAATCCCCGTTAAAGGGCTCCTTGTAGTTATAATTCTTATCCAGGAAAAGAGAAAGCGGAATGGCGTTGGGGTCCCCGTTCCATCCAAAATAATCGGCCACCATTTGGGCGCCGGCCCTGGCGCTGGGCGAGGTAAAAGTGGCATTGGTACCGTAAACTTCCGAGCGGTAGCTGTTTTTCTGTTTTTTATATTTCAGCCCCGCTTTTAAGGTGGCGGAAATTAAGGGTGTAAAGCTGAACGGATATTCCATGTCCAGGGCGGTCATGTAAATTCGATCCGAGGAAAAATTGTCACGGGTCTGTACGGTGTTCAGACGCGTCGCTTCGGGGTCGTTAAATACCGCCCGTGAGATGACGGCGGGGTCCAGGTTGGCTTTCTCCTCATACTGGTTCAAATTGGCCGGGGATTGAAAAAAAACGACACTCCAGTCATTGGGACTTTTGGTTTCCGAGTAACTGTGGGACATTTTCAGGGCCGTCTGTAAATCGCCCCACTTTTGTTCCAGATTGAGAACATTGTGGATCAGGTTTAATGTATTTTTGGAATAATCCAGGCTATACAGATGCTGGTTGGCCGCCTGCGGACCGGTGCGGATAAGCAGTGTCTCGTTTCGATCCTCTGTTTCGGTGATGCTGGAGCTTAAAAAATTACTTAGGTTTATTTTACCGTTGGGTAAACGATAGTCCAGAACCAGGGCGCCGTTATATCTCTGCCGCTCGCGGGGGATATTGTGCAGGAACAGGGCGTCGGTTTTGTAATCCTTGCGCGACGGATCGGAGTTAAACAAAGAACTGTACCGGGCACTGAATTCATTGGAGGTGAGGTTGCGCTTTTCAATATTGGCCTGAATGAAAACGCCGAAGCGATCCTCAAAAAAGCGACCTTCAATACCGGGGGTGATTTTATAGGTCCCGAAATTGTTGCTGTTTGCCAGCGGGACATATCCGTTTTGGATGGTCAGGTCGTATGAAAGCCGTCCCGGCTGGCGGCCGCGGGCTTCCCTGATCTTGAAATTCACCGAGCCGCCCAACATGTCGGCGTCCTTATCCGCGGTAATGGTTTTGGATATTTCGATGCCTTCCAGCATGGTAGAAGAGATCATGCTCAGGTCGGAGCCGCGGTTATCCTTATTCGAAGAGGCCATGCGGATGCCATCGATGGTGATGGCATTGTATTTGGGAGCCATTCCGCGGATAACCACCTTGTTTCCCTCGCCGCCCTCACGGGTGATGGATACGCCTGGCAGCCGCCGTAGTGATTCCGCGGCATTGGCGTCGGGCAACTCCCGGATCTGTTTTGCCGAAACCACATTGACAATGGATTGCGCGGATAGCTGTTGGTTAATAGCCGCCATTTGTCCTTCGGCCTGCACGGAAACGACGATGGCTTCAGTTTCCAGGGCCTCGGGCTCCAGTTCCAGGTTCAGGCGTAAGGTTTGCCCCTCGCTTAGCGTGAGCGGTTTTTCTATCTCCTTGTAGCCGATGAAAAGCACATGCAGCACATAGGAACCGGCGGGAATGTTCCTGATTTCATAAACGCCGTCCATGTTGGAAGAACTGCCCAGGCTGGTACCCTCGATATAGACATTGGCCCCTACCAGAGGTTCATGGTCTGTTTTATCTGAAACAACGCCCATGACCTGGGCCCCGGCGGCATAGAGAGCCCCCGGAATGGCGAAAGTCAGCAGGGTATACAAAAGTATTCGGAAAAGGATGTCCCTTTTTTTCATGTGCATTCTCCAGTTTTCACCGATAGTGGCAGGTATTGACAAACAGCGGAATCTTTTATGAATCCGGATTGGGATTATTGGCATCAGACGGTCTGACGCAAGGAGTGTAGTTTTTTGAAGGTGCGGATACAAGATAAGAACTGTTGAATAACTGTTAGCTAACAATGGCCGGGCCTTGTGCCATAAGGGCTGATCCGGATAAAAGCGCTTTATGCTAAAACGCCGGGTTCCGGAAATTAAACCCGTTTATACACGGATAATGAAAAGAGGAGGCATGCTGACCTGACTTTGCCATCCGGAATATTGAGATTGGCTCACAGGTTTTTATTTATTGTTATAATCAATATATTAAAGACACCTCTAACAGCGACCAGGCCGATATGATTGATAAAACCAGACAACTGATAATTCTGCAAAAAATACTCAGCAGCAAGGATTTTAAAGCGTCCGAAAAATACAATGCCTTGCTTACATATCTGGTTAAGGCTTCCCTGGAACAGAAAAGACCTAAGGAATATTCCATCGCCGTGGATGTTTTTGGGCGCGATAAAAGCTTTAACCCGGCCGAGGATACCATAGTCCGCTACTATATGCACCGCCTGCGCCAAAAAATTAAAAACTATTATGAACATGAGGGACGGAATGACGAGGTCTGGCTTTCCATCCCCAAGGGGCATTATGAGGTTAAGTTTATTCCCCGGCCGGAAATCGAGGATGAAAAAGAAGCGGAATCTTCCTCATGGAACCGGCTTGTTTTTATACTTCTGATTTTTTCACTGGTTATTTCCGCATACCTTTATTTTCAAAACTCCCGCCTGGAAGCGGGAAAATTTTCCGGTTCACCCGTGGCCATTGCCGCGGATGACCCTTTCTGGTCCTCATTTTTTGATAATTCCTATCAGACCACGCTGTTGATCGGCGATCACTTCCTGTATAAGGAAAAAGAGGAGAACCGGGATAAGTTTATCGTGGATTACAGAATCAATAACACACAGGATTTTACACGTTATAAAAATGAACGACCCGGCAGACAACTGGAAAAAATGGAACAGGGTTCCCTGCCGCTTAACAGTATTTACAATCTCAATGACCTTTCCCGTGTTTTTTATTCCTTCAACCGTAAAATTAACATTAAACTCACTTCGGTCTATATGTCTTCCCAGTTTGATGTGGCGGATATCGCGGGACAGAACATAATTTATATCGGTGGTTTCCGTAATCTGAGAAAATTTAACTATATACTTGAAAATATTGGGGTTACTTACAGGTATTCCGAAAAGGATATCTGGCGGGGTACTATTTCGATCGAAACGGACGGAAACGATAAACCATTGGTTTTTAAATCGGAGAAGCTCAAGGACGGTTACTACACGGATCTGGGCGTTATCGCCAGGGTGCGGGGCAGTAAAATGGAAAATTATCTGATTCTGGCGGGCTTCGCCTATCCGGCTCAGATAGATGTTGTGCGAATTATGAGTAACAGCTCTACGCTTAAGCGAATATATGAACAGAGCGGTTACCGGGAGAAGCAGTTTCCCGATAAGTTTATCATGGTTGTCCAGGTGGACGGTCTGGAATATTCGGCGCTGGACTGGCGGGTAAAGTACTTTAAAGCCCTGGAATAATAAAAACATACTTCCGGAAAGGCTGCTTTTCATGTCGTTAACAGCAGGTATCTGTCTATGAAGACACAGTAACTAAACGGAAAACAGGCTCTCTTTTTAAATCCAATCCGCTGTTGAGTTGCAATTTAAAGATGGATATGGCTATATTGACCCGCTTATGATGGAAAAACAACAGAATTATGTAAAAAAGTTGCCTTATCTTGTTGATTCACCGGTGTGCTAAGCGTATTTTCTGTGATAGCCGTCAAAAAAATTTGCATTTATATAACCATGTAGGGATATTTACACGTCCCCACATAACGATGATCTAACTTTATTCTTTATACATTTATAACAGGAGGTCTTTGATGACACGTCAAGAATTGGTTGCCAAAATGGCTGAAGACGCCGGTATCACTAAAAAAGCCGCGGAAGACGCATTAGGTTCTTTTATGGATGCCGTAAAATCTACCTTAAGCTCCGGCGGAAGTGTAAGCCTGGTGGGGTTTGGCACTTTTGGTGTTTCCGAGCGCAGCGCCCGTACCGGTCGCAATCCGCAAACAGGTGCGGAAATTCAAATCCCCGCGCGCAAAGTTCCTACTTTCAAAGCCGGTAAAGGTTTGAAAGACGCTGTTAACTAGTTTGTAAAATCTGTTGACAAAAGCGGAGGGGTTACCTTCCGCTTTTTTTGTTTTCTGAGGTTGCCATGCTCAAAAGACTCCTGTTCATATCGTTCCTTTTTCTTTTTTCATGCCGGTCAGAACTTGTAACGCCTACGCAGACCGTTACGCCCATGGAGGAGCTGCTCCGCAATTTAAAAAATGAATTAAACGATCCTTATTTGTCTCAGGCCCACATCGGTTTGTATGTGGAAGACCTGAGCACGGGCACAATCGTTTTCCGGCAGAATGCCCGCCGCCTTTTCACGCCGGCCTCCAACCAAAAACTATATACCACCGCCGTTGCCCTGACCACCCTGGGCGCCGACTATAGCTTTAAAACGGATCTGCTCATCCGGGGGAGCCTTCGCGACAGCGTGTTAACCGGTGATCTGATCGTTTACGGCCGGGGCGATCCCGCCATATCCGGCCGTTTTTATGATGATGACGCCTACGCGGTGTTTAAGGGCTGGGCCGACTCCCTGCGCCGCCGGGGCATTAAAGCCATAAAGGGCGATGTGATTGCCGACGACAGCTACTTTGATGACAAAAGGCTGGGCGATGGATGGAACTGGGATGACGAACCTTATTACTATTCGGCGCAGATCGGCGCGCTCTCCTTTAACGATAATTGCGTGGATATTACCGTTCAGCCCTCCGCGGCCGCCGGTGACAGTGTCCGTTACCGGGCCTATCCGGCAACGAAATATGTCCGCCTGCAAAACCATGCCCGTACCTGGCCGGAGGATTCCCTGGCGCGGTTGCGGCTGGGACGTAAGCGGGCGCGAAACATCATTACCCTTGCCGGGGGGCTGCCCCTGGGCGGAAAGGCCTATAAGGAGTCCATCACCGTGGAAGAACCGGCCCTCTGGTTTCTGGAGAATCTGAAACAGGCCTGGCGACAAAAAGGGATTAGCGTGGACGGCAGATACCGCTATCAGCGTCATGCGGTTTTAAATTCAGACAGTCTGCTTTTTGTCCACCACTCGCCGCCCCTTTCGGAACTGATACGCGTGGTGAATAAAAAAAGCCATAATTTTTACGCCGAACAAATCTTTAAGGCGCTGGGGGCGGAAATCCGTAAAAAGGGAACGGCCGCCGAAGCGGCCGGTGTTGTGCGTGACTGGCTCACCGCCCGGGGCGTGGCCCTTGATGAGGCCGTTATCGCGGATGGTTCCGGTCTGTCGCGAATGAATCAGATTGCACCCATAGCCACGGCCACTTTGCTGAAAAGTCTCTATTTCCATCCGGATTTTAAGGCGTTTTATAACAGCCTGCCCGTGGCGGGCGTGGACGGCACCCTGAAAGGGCGCATGAAAAACAGCCCGGCGGAAAAGGTGGCCCGCGCCAAAACGGGTTATGTGCGCCATATGCGCACCCTGTCGGGCTATACCCGCGACCGCGACGGTCATGATTATGTTTTTTCCATCATGGTCAATCATTATGCCGTGCCCACGGCCTATGTAAACCATTTTCAGGACAAACTGGTTATATTGCTCAGTAGTTTTTCACGAAAGCAAAGGAGTAAATAAGTTGAAAAGACGAAACTTTTTAAAAAGCACGGCCGCGGGTGCCGCAAGCCTGTGGCTTGGAACTTCCGCGAAAGCCTCCTCCTTTTTTAAACCGTCTGCCGCGGGAAAAATGGTGGTCATCTCCAGTTCCAACGGTCTGCGGGCCACGGGACGGGCCATGGAACTGATGCAACAGGGACATGACGCCCTGGATAGCGTGATTGCCGGGGTCAATATCGTGGAGTCCGATCCCAATGACATGACCGTGGGCTATGGCGGTCTGCCCAATGAGGACGGTGTGGTGCAACTGGACTCCTGCTGCATGCACGGGCCCACCCATAATGCCGGCGCCGTGGGCGCTCTGGAGGGCATTAAAAATCCTTCGCTGGTGGCTCGGCTGGTTATGGAGCGAACGGATCATGTTTTGCTGGTGGGGCAGGGGGCCCTGCGATTTGCCCGGGCTCACGGATTTAAGGAAGAAAACCTGCTGACCGATAAGGCGCGCCGGGCCTGGCTGCACTGGAAGGAAAAGCGTAAGGATAACGACTGGTTCCCGCCCGAGGATGCCGATCGTGACAAAAACGGCAAGGCCGCTCTCGATATCCCCTTCACCTACGGTACCATCACCTGTTTGGGGCTGGATGGCAACGGCGATATTTCCGGGGTCACGACCACCAGCGGTTTGAGCTATAAAATTCCCGGACGCGTGGGTGATAGCCCCATCATCGGCGCCGGGCTGTATGTGGATAACGAAGTGGGCGCCTGCGGTTCCACCGGCCGGGGGGAGGAAAATCTGAAAAACCTGACCTGTCACCTGATTGTGGAATTTATGCGCCAGGGGATGTCCCCGCAAAAGGCCTGCATGGCCGGGCTGAAGCGCGTGGTGGAAAAGGCCAAATATATGCCGCGCCTGATGAAAGACAATGGCCGTCCGGCGTTTAATATCCGTTATTACGCCATCAACAAGGCCGGTGAGTTCGGCGGCGTCAGCATTTATGGCCCGGCGGAATATGCCCTGCATGACGGCAAGGAAAATAAAATGCGTAAGGCGGAGTATCTGTATGAGTGGAAAAAATAGAATATTCTGTCTGGGTCTGCTGTTGTTCATAATGCCCCTGAGCGCCCGGGAGGGGTTTGGCATTGAGGGCTTGATCCGCGCGGAGGATCAATACCGACAGATGCGTACGCAGGCGGCCTGGATAACCTATGGCGGCGCGGCCGCGGGCGTGGGCATGATGAGCCTGTCGGGGCTTTTTGCCGAAGGGGATATCACCGGTTCCGCCCTGATGTTGAGCGGCGGTATTGTGTTGGGCGGTTCCCTGCTGCTGGGGCCGGCTTACTTCCCGCTGAAAAGGGGCGAGTATAACCGGGGTATGATGAATCTAATAGAGCGGGACGGCCTCACCGTGCTGGTGGCCGGCGTCACCTTGTTTGCAACCGGCTTTGCCAGCGCCGCTGTTTATAAGCACAACGATTATGGCATTGCCTCCGTCATCACCGGATTTTTGTTCGCCAATGTTACCGGCTTTTTAACCTATAACTATTTTTATCAACGCGAAATGGAAGAAGAAAGACGCCTGCTCATTTCCCGGGTGCGCATAACGCCCGGCGTTGCCCTGCAGGGTGTTTCCCGCAAGCCCATGCTCAGCCTGCGTCTGCAATGGTAGTTAAAAGCGATCGGACGCTTTTAGCCCGTCTGACGGCCATGTGGGCTTTATCCGAGTCGGCCCTGGGCGGAATATTGCACGGGCTTAAAATTCCCTTTACGGGAATGGTGGTGAGCAGCATTGCCGTCTTTTCCATCCTGATGATGATCCGTTCCGGCGCCGGACGCGGGGATCTGTTTAAGGCGCTGATGATCGTGGCCGCGGTTAAGGCCATGGTGAGCCCCCACAGCCCGCCCACGGCCTATATGGCTCTTTTCTTTCAGGGAGGGCTGGCCATGCTAATGCTGTCCCTGTTGCAAAAAAGTCCGGCCGCGGGTTACCTGCTGCTCTTTTTGGCCCTGATGGAATCCGGATTGCAAAAAATCATCGTCCTTACCCTGATCTTTGGCCGGGACTTATGGAGCTCCATCGACGTCTTTGCCGCATATCTCTATAAAAGCCTGTTGCCTCAATCTTCCGGTCTCTCTTTTTCCATCGGCTTTGGTATCATCGCCGTTTATCTGGCCATACACGCCCTCTATTTTTTGCTTGGCGCCTTCTGGTTCCGGCGCTTTGTAAAAAGCCTGGAAACATTTGACAGCGAAAGCATAACCATTGTGCTGGATAATACAATACGCGCGGAGGCCGGGAAGAGGAAAAAACGGTTACGGCTCAGCTGGCTCATTTATCCCCTGGCCATCGTATTGATGGCTTTGACCTTTATTTATCCGGTTTTTGAAAGCAGCGTCGGCTGGCGGGCCCTGCGCATGGTGCTGCGTTCGGTGATTCTCCTTTCGCTGTGGTATGGTCTGGCGGGTCCTTTGGTGGTGCGTTGGATGCGTAAACGGATAAACAGCCACCGGCAGCAATACAGCGCGGAGATCGATGCTGTGTTGGATATGCTGCCCGTGCTGAAAAAAGTATTCATGCAGGTATGGCGCAAGCATCACCGCCGGCCGGGGCGCAAACTCTCCGCCTTTTTACGGGAGTTGCTGCTTACCCTGCTTTTTGCCCGTATCACCGTGGGGAGGGATGAGCAGGGCGGGGGGGAGGAATCCGCCGGATAGACGGGTACGAATGTTCCTTTGCGGGTTTGCAGGTCTTGCCGGGGAATTGTATCTTTGTATTCAGGAAAAATCAATGAGGTGCACGTGAGCAAGGTAAATGTTTCTTCCGAAATAGCGCAGATAAAAAAAGTGATCATTCACACTCCGGGGCGCGAGCTGGATTTAATGACGCCCGATTCCGCGGAGGAGGTGTTATACGATGATATTCTTAATCTGGAAAATGCCCGTCGGCAGCACAGCCAGCTCAGCGGGGTGCTGAAAAAGGTGACGCAGCCGTTTGAAGTGCGGGATTTACTGACCGATATCCTTAAGGATGGTCGTATAAAAAGCGAACTGGTTCATGACCTGTGCCGGAAACTGGAGGTGCCCCATCATCTTGACGACTTACTGGAACTGGAACCGGAACAACTGACCGACCGGTTGATAACCGGCACCCCCATACGGCGCGACAGCTTTCAACGTTATATCTCCAAAAAACAGTTTGCCATTCCGCCCCTGCCCAATCTCTTCTTTACCCGTGACGCGGCCATGGTGGTTAATAATTTTGGCATGCTGGGTAATATGGCCACTCTGGTGCGCACAACCGAAACCTATATTATGCGCTATCTTTTCCTGTACCATCCCGAGTTGAGCTGTTCGGATCATCATCTGGTGGATACCACCCTGCTGCACAGCTCCAGGGGCACCTTTGAGGGGGGAGATTTGCTGATTCTGCGCGAGGATGTGCTGGTGATCGGCATGAGCGAGCGCACCAATCCGGCCGGTATCGATTATCTGATCGAACATTTTAAAAAAGAGGGCCGGGTTAAGCATATCTTTGTGGTTCTGCTGCCCAAACACCGCGCCTGGATACATCTGGATATGGTATTCACCATGATCGACACGGATAAGGCGGTCGTTTTTCCGCCGCTGATCAATGAGCGCAATGCCGTGGACGTCATCCATATCAATATCAGCGATCCGAATCTTCCGCAATTCAGCCGGCACGACTATCTGCTGGAAGCCTTGTGCGAGGTGGACATACGCCTGGAGCCCATATATTGCGGAGGGCATGATCCTTTGTACCAACAACGGGAGCAGTGGCAATCCGGCGCCAATTTCTTTACCATCGCGCCGGGAAAAATAATCGGTTACGGGATGAATCACTATACCTATGAGGAACTGGCCCGGGCCGGCATTCCGCGCATTGAGGCGCGGGACGTGCTGGAAGGAAAGGTCGATCTGGAAAGCTACGATAAATACGCCATAGCCATGGCCGGTAATGAACTTACGCGCGGCGGCGGCGGTTGCCGTTGCATGACCATGCCCATCGTTCGCGGGGAATAAACGGGCCCGGGGGCCCGTCGGATAACCGGCCTTTACATAATAGGTGCAATTTTTACATTTTTCTCTTCTTTTTTCCATTCCTTAATTACGCGCAGCAGGTCGCGGCGGGTGATTTGCCCCAGAATATGATTTTCCTCATCGGCGATAACCAAACGGCGGAAAAAGTGTTTTAAAAACATGCTGGCCACGGTAAAGATATCGGTGGAAGGAGGAATGGTAACCACATGGGCGGTCATATAATCCTTCACCTGGCCGCCGGGAAGACTATGATAGGCGCCCTTGCACAGCAAAGTCATGCAATCCTTTTCCGAAAGGATGCCCAGTATGTGGTTCTGTTTATCCACCACAACCGCCGAGGTGATACCTTTGTCGATCAGGATATTGATCGCCTTATAGACGTCCATGTCCGGAGAAAGGGTGGTAAAGGATTTGTCCATATAGGCACTGACAGAGGGTAAAGTGCTCATTATAATTCTCCTGGTTTAATTGTACAGACGTTCTACTAAACCTACTATAGTCAATGGGGGACTGATAGTCAAGAAAAAACTTTGTGAAACAATAAACTTTTGCTCCAATTTGCTGATAGTAGTAAGTTCTGCCACAAGTCTAATCAACATAGAATCAGAGGTGAAAAATGAGCGAAATAGTAGATATTTATGCCCGTGAGATATTGGACTCCCGCGGAAACCCCACCATTGAAGTGGAAGTGGAACTGGATAGCGGAATCGTTGGACGCGCGGCAGTGCCTTCCGGCGCTTCCACCGGTGAGCATGAAGCCGTGGAACTGCGTGACGGCGACGCCGACCGTTTTCTGGGCAAGGGTGTTTTACGCGCCGTGCATAATGTGAACGATGTCATCGGTGATGAACTGATCGGTCTGGACGCCACCAATCAGGTGCTGATCGACAAATTGATGATTGAGATTGACGGAACGGAGAATAAAAGCAAGCTGGGCGCCAACGCCATTTTGGGGGTTTCCCTGGCCGTGGCCAAAGCGGCCGCCGAGGTGGTTGGCCTGCCGCTGTTTCAATATCTGGGCGGTGTAAACGCCAAGATGATGCCCGTGCCGATGATGAATATTCTGAACGGCGGTTCCCATGCGGATAACAATGTGGACTTGCAGGAATTTATGATTTCCCCCGCCGGAGCGGAAACCTTTCGCGAGGGGCTGCGCATGGGCTCCGAGGTTTTCCATCATCTGAAAAAAGTATTGTCTTCCATGGGGCTGAACACGGCCGTGGGTGATGAAGGCGGCTTTGCCCCCGATTTGAAATCCAACGAAGAGGCCCTGGAAGTGATCATGACGGCCATCGAAAAAGCGGGCTATAAAGCCGGCGAGGATATTGTCATCTGTCTGGATCCGGCCAGCAGTGAGTTTTATAATGCCGAAACGGGACTCTATGAACTGAAATCGGAAAACAAAACACTCTCTTCGGAAGAGATGGTGGACTACTACGCCAAGTGGCTGGATAAATATCCCATCGTTTCCATCGAGGACGGTCTGGCCGAGGATGACTGGGCCGGCTGGAAGGTGATGACCGACAGGCTGGGCGACAAGATTCAACTGGTGGGTGACGATCTTTTTGTGACCAATACCGAGCGTCTGGCCCGCGGTATCGATGAGGGCATTGCCAATTCCATTTTGATCAAGGTTAACCAAATCGGCACGCTGACCGAAACACTGGACGCCATCGAGATGGCCCATAAGTCCGGTTACAGCGCCGTTATTTCCCACCGCTCCGGCGAAACGGAAGACAGCACCATTGCCGATCTGGCCGTGGCCACCAATGCCGGTCAAATAAAAACCGGTTCCGCTTCCCGCAGTGACCGGGTCGCCAAATATAACCAGCTTCTGCGTTTGCAGGATATCCTGGATGAAGAAGCGGTGTATCCCGGTATGGCCGCGTACAAAATTAGTAAGTAACCCTTTATAAGCATTCAAGGCTGTACCCCGGCGGGGTACGGCCTTTTTTATTATGATTAAACAGAAAACAAAAAAACGTAAACCCATAAAACGGCGTTCTTCCTTTAACAGCGGGTTGTGGCTGGCTGTTGCCTTTATCCTGGTGTTGGTACTGGCTTTCTTTTTTGCCGATCGCGGCATGGTTACCTATTGGCGGGCACAGGAGGAAAGGGATGAACTGTTGCGGGAAATTGAGGAACTAAAGGTTAAAAAGAAGAACCTTTTAAAGGAAAAGGAAATGCTGGAAAAGGATATGGACTATATTGAAAAAGTGGCCCGGGAAAAATATAAGATGAAGAAACCGGGTGAAAAAGTTTATGAAACAGAGCGCGCTGAATAAATTTGCGCCTGTCCCTCTCCCATACTAATATTAGCCTACGCTTACTTTAACACGATATTTCCGGGGTCCCGGCCTATGCTCTCAGGCATCTCTTTTAAGGAAAAACATTCCGGCCCGACTGTCCGGAGGGGCAGTCCCTATCCGGCTTTTAGGGGCATGAAGCGTTTTTTTTATATACTGTGCCGGCTTGGCCCGTGGCTGCTGTCGCCCCTGATGGCACAGGTACCCGCGGACAGCGCCCATAGCAGTAATATCCTTAATAATGACTTTCTTAAACAAAATACCTCATGGATATGGCAACAAAGGTATGCCGGGCAGGGGCAAAGTGCCACCGGCTGGCAATGGCATTACAGAGATCAGTTCCGCAGCCAGGTGTTTGACGGATTTGGCGCAGAGAAAACCTGGAAGGATGAAAACCGTTTTTCCGCCGTTCTGGAAAAGATACGTTCGCCTCTTTACAGCCTGGGGATGTATGCCCGGCAATGGATACAGGCCGACCGGCAACCCTCCGTTTCCAATACCTTTGCCAACTATGCCGCCGGAGCGCGGGCGCGCTTTACCCCGCGGCCGGAAATCAGCATTACCCCCTATGTGGGCTATCAGAATTCACGTAATAATAAATTGCTGGAGTGGGGCTGGGATACGGGCCTGGAACTGAATGTGGCCGATTACCGCCTGGGCAATTATACCACCCGCCTGCGGGGCAAGGCCGATTATGACTTTTATGATACGCGGCGCAGTTTTGCCAACGGTGCCTCCGTGCGCTTTTTTACCCGCTTTAACAAGCTGACTGCCGATTCTCTCAGCCTGAGCTGGTCGGAATCGGTTAAACAGTTCTACAGCGCCAACGGCCGCGACTTGCTGAATGTGGAATTATTTAATCGCCGTGTGCAAAACCACCTGATGTACAACCTGAATCCGTCGAATCGCCTGGATTTTATCACCCGTATCAATTCGCGCCATATCAACTATTTTGTCAGTCGTGATATTTTCCTGATAGAAAATTTAATACGCTATAATTATTTTGGCGCTAATATACCCATTATGCTGGAGTTTAAAACGAGTGACGAAACCATTGATAACACGGGGCTGCGCACCGATAGCCAAAGCCTGCAAAGCGGGTTGAGCCTGAAAAGCTACTGGGATATTGATCCGAAGCAGAAGTTGTTGCTGGATGTCAACTATAATAAGCTGCAGTATGATACGCCCGATTCCCTGTTTAACCACGATGATCGCGATGAAATCCGTTTTGCCGCCAATGTGCGTTACAGTTACACACTATCCGATCTGCTGAGTGTGGAAGTCCGCCTTTACGGTTATCTTTTTCGCCAGATTTATATTTTCCGCGAGCAGAGCATCAACAATAACTGGAACCGCGTATTAAAGCTGCAACCGCGCATTGTTTATAAAAACGGCCGCTTGCGCAACAGCTTCAGCACCGCCGTTCGCGCTGACTATACCGATTTCGATTTTGACGCGCTTAATTTGAGGCCGCACTCCTTTCTTTTCCGCGAATACACGGTAACCGACTCCCTGAATGTGCCGCTGACCCCGACGATCAGCCTGGCGGCCCGCGGCCGGATTGAATTGGAGGAAAAGGGTAACTTCTTTGCCCGGGAGTTCGCCCAGAATATTATACAGTCCTACCGCGTTTCCTATTGGAGTCTCTCCCTGCGTAAAACGCTTTGGTATTATTTTACCGTGCAGGCCGGTTACAGCTATTATGAGCGCAGGGAGTGGCGCTATTTCCCGGCCCGGCGTTTAAATCGCGTTATCGAAAACAGCGGCCCTTTCATCAGCGCCACCTATCTTCATTCCCGGCGTTTAAGTTGGACGGCTTATGCTTCGATAAACAGATACACGGACAGCGCGCGCGGCGCCTCCCAAAACACGACGGGCTATCTGCGTTTCAACTACACTTTATAGGAACCGCCGGGCCCGGGGAGAGTAACATCACAACATGCTACTATCTTTTGTTATTTATCATTACATTTTGGAATGTTATTTTTTAGAAAAAATATAAATGAGGTGTGAATGAAAAACTTTTATGCACTAATCGCGCTGTCGGCGGTTTTGCTTTCGGTGTCGCCGGCAGGGGCCGGTTCCCTGACCCTGCTCTCTTCAAGTGATTTCACATACACCTACCGCTGGCGTCTGGAAAAGCTCGATGTGGATACCTTTCGTGTACAGGGCCGTGACTATCACAATGTGGATTTTGCCAACAGTATGGGAGAGGCGCAACCGGGCAGCTTTTATTTGCCCTATCGTGCCGTAACCTTCGGTCTGCCGCAAGAAGGACGCTTGCAGGTTGCCATTTCCTCCGTCCGGGAACGGACAATGGACAATATACGCCTGCGCCGCGCTCCCTACCTGATGGAGCGGCCGGCCGGTCAGGGGGATAACGGGAACGAATCCGTGAATGCAAGCTGGCTGGAGACCGATCCGGCCTACCGCTTCCGCGATATGTATATCCAGAAGCTCAGAATTAATCCCCTGCGTTATGATGAGTCCGCTCAACGACTGACCGTTCTGGAAGAAGCCCTTATTACGGTCAGGATTGTTGGCGATACGGAGGTCCGGCGTTCTTTTCATGCCAAAGGCCGGATGGACGAACTTTACAGGAATATGATCATAAACTTTGACGAGGCCTCAGCCTGGCAAATTCCCCGCCCTGCCCGGCGGCTGGCCAAAACAAACATGCTGGAGCTTAAAAAATATTACACATTTGACATTACGGAGAACGGGGTATACAAAATAACCGCCGCCGCCGTGCGCGGCATTTCCGGTAATGACGGCATGCCTCTGGATCGCATACGGCTTTATAATAACGGCGGCCATCAATTAAGCTTTGCCACCAATCAAAAACTTTATAACGCGCCCTACAGCCAGGAAATGCCGATTTACATGGTTGACGTCGATAATGACGGTTTTTTTAATAACGCGGATTATTTTTTGTTTTTCGGACGCGGCGTGAACGGCTGGTTTTATGAGTCGGGACGCGCCGATTTTGCTTACCAGATGCATACCTATGATACTAAAAACAGATATGTGCTGGAAGTGGACGGCTCCGGCGGCAAAAGAATGACGCCTGAAGATATACCCGATCTGAGCAATCCGCAAACCGTGGATTACGGTACTTTCCGTTTTCATTATGAAAAAGATCAGTATAATCTGCTTAGTTCCGGCCCGGATTGGTACGGTTACCGCTTTTTCGGAACGGCAAATAACTTTTCCTTTGATTTTGAACTCCCCGCGAGGGAGATCACGGGTAAAGACCCCACGGTAAAGGTGCGTTTAAAGGGGGCCACGGCCATACGTTACCAACAACCGTCATCCACTTACTATTTTAACATGAGCATTAACAACGCCGTTATACTGGATAATCTGCGCTTTTCCGGCGCCTCCCGCGTGGACGCGACCCGCCAGCTTCCCCTGGCCTCGCTGAACAACGGCGCCAACAGCGTCTCTTTTCAATATCAGGGCAGCGACGAAGCCGCTATCGCTCATCTGGATGATATCAGCATTATTTATCAGGCGCGACTGACGCCGCTTAACAATCTTCTGGACTTTTTTTCCACCATGGAGAACAGCGCGAGAAGGTACAGGGTCTCGGGGCTGACCGACGCCTCCGACTGGCAGATATGGAACATCAGCGACGCCGCCAATCCTCGTATTTACGCGGAAAATGTTAGCCCGCAATCCTCCGCCCTGTATGTGGATGTGGAAGCCAATAAAGCCCCGAGGGAATGGATTGTATTCAGCCTTTCCAAAACCGATATCCCGGAAGTGAATGACTTTTCTTCCTATACGCCGGAACAGAACCTCCTTTCGGCTTCCAATCAGGCGGATTATGTTATCGTTACGCGCAGGGAGCTGAGGGATAAGGGCGAGGAGTTTGCCGCCCTCCGTCCGCATCTGAAAAGTATGGTGGTCAGTGTGGAGGATATCGAATTCTTTTTTAACAGCGGCGTTCAGGACCCCACCGCCATTCGTAATTTTTTCCGTTATACCTGGTATAACTGGCAACCGCCGGGTATATCCTATGTGTTGTTGTTGGGTGACGGCCATTATGATTACCGTAATATAAACATCACCACCCCAAGCGTGGTGCCGGTGTTTGAAATTTATAATACCAACGAACTGGACAGCCGCGAGGTTGATCTCTATTTTACCGATCTTGAGTCCAATGATAATTCGGAGTCCAAGCGCAATATCCGGCCCGATATCGCCATTGGCCGTATCCCCATCGCGAACGCCCGCGATGCCGATGTGATGCTCGATAAGATAAAAACCTACGAGGCCAACCCCATCAAGGAGGGCTGGCAGGCGCAAGCCACGCTGGTGGCCGATGATACCACCGTCAGCGCCGGTAAGACGGAACCCTGGCTGCATCAGCCGCAAACCGAAAAAATGATCCGGGAAACGTCCATCAAAAATTTCAATCTGAAAAAGATATATCTGACCGCCTACAAGCCGGTGCCCGGCGGCCGAGGCATACTAAAGCCGCGCGCGCAACAGGACATCATCGATCAGATTAACAACGGCACCCTGATTATAAACTATGTGGGACACGGCTCGCCTACAACCTGGGCCCATGAGACGGTTTTTAATTTTGACCGGGACTATGCCAGCATCAATAATCCGGGTAAATATACTTTTCTGGTGGCCGCCACCTGCGATTTCGGCATGTTCGATAATCCCAATCTGGTCAGCTTTACCGAAGGGCTGATCTGGAAGAAGGAGGCGGGCATTATTGCCTCCCTGGTGGCAACCCGCCTGGTCTATTCCCAGCAAAACGCAAAGTTTAACCGTTATTTTTATAAAAAACTGTTTCCGGACGGCAAACCCTCCATAGAGCTGGGCGCCGCCTTTTTACAGGCCCTGCATGTGGAGTCGGGCAGTAATGTGAATGATCAAAAGTATCACATTCTGGGCGACCCGACCATGACCCTGATCGATCCCCGCGAGCGGATTGAAGTGACCTCCGTAAAGCCCGACACCCTGCGCGCCCTGAGCACGGTGGAGGTAAGCGCGCGCGTGGTCAATGAAGGCGTCCCCCAAAGCAACTTTAACGGCGGGGCCATCCTGATTGTGAATGACGCCAAATATGAGAATGTTAACACCGGGGGAGGCCCGAGCAAGAACTATGATCTGTTGGGGCCCCTGTTGTTTAAGGGCGAGGTTACCGTGGAACAGGGGCAGTTGGAGGGCCGCTTTATCGTGCCCAAGTCCATACGCTATAAAAACCGTCCCACGGGCCGGGTTAGTGTTTACGCCTGGGATGATGACGCCAACCGCACCGCCTTTTCCTCGCGCAACGATCTGCTTTTTATCGGCTCCCAAAACAGGGCCCCGGAAGCGGATGGTCCCGACGTCGATATCTATTTTAAAAATCAGGAGAATTTTTCCTCGGGCGATCTGATACAGGATAACCCCGTGCTTATTGTGGAACTGGAAGATGAGAACGGCATCAATATTACCGGACAGGTGGGGCACCGGCTGGAGCTGAGCCTGGATGGCGGCGAGGCGCGCGATGTTTCGGAATTTTTTAAGTATGACCGGGACAGCTTTACCAGGGGCCGCCTGGAATTTCCGTTGGGAAATCTAAAAAGCGGCACGCATACCCTGCGTTTTCAGGCTTTTGATAATTTGAATAATATCAGCGAGCAGGTTGTTGAGTTTACCGTGGCCGGCAGTGACGCGCTTTCCCTGGAACGTGTTTTGAATTATCCCAATCCCTTTGAGAAAACCACCCGTTTTACCTTTCAGACCAACAGGGAAAATGCCGAGGTGAGTATAAAAATATATACCATGCAGGGCCGGGTGATACAAAAACTGGAAGGCTACGTGACCAACCTGGGTTTTAACGTTATTGAATGGGACGGCCGCGACTATGACGGCGATGAGCCGGCTAATGGGGTCTATCTGTATAAGGTGACGGTAAGGGACGGTGACAAAAGCCGTTCCAGGATAGAAAAAATGGTTAAGGTGCGCTAAGACTGCCGGAGCAACGGCTGTAAAATGAAAAAGTCCCGTCATGGGCACGGGACTTTTGCGCGGAGAGGGTGGGATTCGAACCCACGATAGGATTTTGTCCTATACTCGCTTAGCAGGCGAGCGCCTTCAGCCACTCGGCCACCTCTCCTTAAAATTGTGTTTCTGGCGGAGGATGGAGGACTCGAACCCCCAAGCCCAAAGGGCGACGGTTTTCAAGACCGCTGCATTACCATTCTGCCAATCCTCCTTGTGAAAGACGCAGAATTTAATAAACTCTTTTTTTAAATCAAACATTTTAAGCTAAAAAAAATATCTTTCCCGGTAAAACACATTTATTTTTTTGAATGGATTATCTTAAATTAAGCCGCCTTGCCTGATAAATCGTTTTCTTTCGCTTAATCTCCGGCCGGGGGCGGTTTTTTAGGGCATGCCTTTATGTTTTACTAATCTAAAAAGAAGTATCCATGTTTCTGCTAATAGCCGTTACGGCTGTCATTGTGTTAGGCCTGCCCCTCGTGCTATTGATCAGGCGTTTGGAAATAGCGGGCGGCGGGAACCCGCTTGTTATGGCGGCGTCCGTTCTGTTCCTACTGGGCGGCATGTTGCTTACCCATTCAACGATTTCATCCCTGCGTTATATGGAAGCCTACCGTAACTGGCAGACCGTTAAGGGGCGTGTTGTCGAGGCGGAAATTGCCGGCAAACGGGCGTTTCATCCCAAAGTAAAATATACATTTCACTGGCAGGACAGCAGCTATAGCAATATCTCCGATCTGGATGCGCCGGGATTCGGCACCAAGGCGGCCCGTTTTCAGGTGGCGCGGGAGATGCTTAAAAATATCCATGTGGGCGACACCATCGATGTGTGGGTTAATCCCCGCAACCCACGGGAAAACACCCTCGTCAACCATCCCCGCTGGAACAGCTTTATGCAATACGGCGCGGGAATTTTTTTCAGCGCCGTGGCCCTGGCTTTTCTGATAAGCAGCCTGTTACAGCGCCTAACCCTTAATAAAGAGACCCGCAAGCAATGAATTACAGAAAACAACTTTTACAAAATTTAGGCCTTGATGAATTTGTGGTGGTCGATCTGGAAACCACGGGGCTGGATCCCCAAAATGATACCATCATTGAAATCGGCGCTATCCTGTACCGCGACGGCGAAGAGGCGGAAACCTTTGAATCCCTGATCAATCCCGGGCGGCCCATACCGGAATTTATCACCCGGCTGACGGGGATCAGCGATGAGGATGTGAGGGATAAACCGACCATCGAAGAAGTCTTCTCCGATTTGGAAAACTTCCTGGCCAATAAAACCTTTGTCGGTCATCAGGTGAATTTTGACGCCTCCTTTATCGAATATCAGTTCCGCAAGCGCCATGATGATTTTGATCGCTGGGAGAATCCGGCGCAGCGTTTTAAATACTTTGGCCGCGTACGTCTGGATACCCTTTTCCTTTCGCGTATCCTGCTGCCTTTTTTACCGCGTATGAAGCTGGGGGTGGTCGCCGCCTACTTCGGTATCGATCTGGAGAACGCCCACCGGGCCATAGACGACGCCCGGGCCACGGGGCAAATTTTTCTGGAACTGCTGGATCGCGCCCTGGCGCTGGATAATGCCATCATCTCGGAAATCATTCAGCTTCTCTTTGCCAACTCGGCGCGGGCCAAGTCCTTTTTTGTCCCGTTGCTGAAATTTAAACGGGAGCACAATATTCAGGTACCGGCCAAAAACCTGCTGGATGAAACCAAACATGTGCAGAGCTACTACAATGTCATCGGCGAAGGCGCCTTTCAATATACCCAGCCGGCCGACGAAAGTGAGATTTCGCCCATCGATGAAGATAATATCCATCGCTTCTTTCAGCCGGAAGGGGCCCTGCACCGCGTGATTCCCGGCTATGAATACCGCGAGGAACAAGAGGCCATGGGGCAAACCATCGCCGCCGGTTTTAACAGTGACGCCATCATCGTGGCCGAGGCGGGAACGGGAACGGGCAAATCCATGGCCTATATGATGCCGGCCGTGGAATGGGCCGTTCAAAACCGCAATGCCGGTCAGCGGGTGGTCATATCCACCAATACCAAAAATTTGCAGGAACAGCTTTTTTACAAGGATATACCGGCCTTGTTTTCCGCCCGCAAGGGGGATTTTAAGGCCGTGCTGCTTAAGGGACGTTCCAATTACCTGTGCATCGACAAATGGCGCACGGTGATGACCGATATGAACCAGCGCCTTTCCCAGGATGAACGGGCGCGCATGTTGCCCCTCATCCTGTGGGCCCGTCAGACCCGCACGGGCGATATTGCCGAAAATGCCGGCTTTCAACTGGAAAACAACCGCGGCCTGTGGCAAAAGTTTATCGCCGAACCCTCCTACTGCCCCGGCAAAAGCTGCAAGTTTTACGGGGACTGTTTTTTGATGAAGGCCCGGGCCCATGCCCGCCGGGCCGATGTTATCGTGGTCAACCATGCCCTGCTTTTTTCCGATCTGGCTTCGGATAACTCCATCCTGGGCGAATTCAGCAATCTGGTGGTGGACGAGGCCCATAATATGGAAAAGACGGCCGCCGATCACCTGGGGGTACGTCTCAGTTATTGGTCGTTTCGCAATTTTTACCATCGTTTGTATGAGGATGAACCGCGCAAAACGGGTACGATTTACCAGATGGAGTTCCGCCTGGCCAAATCGAAGCTGAAAGACAATGTGGCCTCCGAGCTTTTCCGTCACATCGCCAAAGTCAAACAGGGTAGTCTGGCCTTAAAGCAGAATGTTTCGCGGTTTTACACCCCCTTTAACCGCTATATGCGCGAGCAGTTGAGCAAAAAGGGCAAGGAGGGCGGCGACTCCCTGCGTGTGCGCTATCATAAAAATTTCCGCTATTTCCGCGAGAATGAAGAGCAGATCAATGAAATCCGTGAAACGATGACTAAACTGGGCAGGGCGCTGAACAATCTTTGTGAGTATATTTTAGATCTGCCGCCGAACAGTTTTGAGTTTCAGGATCAGATCTACAGGGAGTTGACGGCCCTGTTGCAGGACCTGAACATGCTGGGCGAGGCCCTGAATTTGTGTGTGACTGCCGACGAAAAAGACTATGTTTTCTGGCTGGAGATACCCTTTAACGAACGCAACATCGATGTTCTGCTTAATGCCGTGCCGCTGAAGATCGCCGACATCCTGCAACAAAAGCTGTTCAGCCGTATCCGTTCGGCGGCGCTGACCTCGGCCACGCTTTCGGTAAATAAAAAGTTCGATTATTTTAAAAACCGCATCGGACTGGATTTGCTGGGTGACAAGCCGGTGATGGCCCATATTTTCGGTTCGCCCTTTAATTACAATGATCAGATTCATCTTTCCGTAACCGATTTTTTACCCGATCCGCGCAATGCCGAATACGCGGAAAGGCTGGCCGGTTTTTTAATCGACCTGCATCGTTCCGAGCGCCGGGGCATGATGATCCTCTTTACCAGCTATTCGCTGCTGAACCGCATCCATACCCTGATGAAACCGGCCATGGACGCCGATCGCATTCTGTTGCTGGCCCAGGGTAAAAGCGGCAGCCGCAACCAGATGGTGGGGCAATTCAGGGAGAATCGCGATTCCGTTTTACTGGGCACGGACAGTTTTTGGGAAGGGGTGGATATTCCCGGCGAGGCCTTGCAACTGCTGGTTATACCCAAGCTGCCCTTTGACGTACCCACCGATCCCATCATCGCCGCGCGCATGGAGGAGATCAAGGAGCGGGGCGGTAATCCCTTTTTTGAGTATTCCGTGCCCGAGGCCATTATTAAATTTAAACAGGGTTTTGGGCGGCTGATCCGTGCCCAGTCGGATTATGGCGCGGTCATCGCCTGTGATAACCGGCTAAGCCGCATGAAATACGGACAGCAGTTTTTAAACAGCCTGCCGGTGGAGGCGCAAACCTATTTTGACGCGGAGAGCCATATTGCCGACCTGAAACACTGGTTCGCGCAAAAGGAAGGGTAGGGGGACAGGCCGGGATTACCTTTGTTTGGCGGCCGGCATGGGGTTGCTTACCCATGGCGGCCTATTCTTCGGCAAAGAGCTCATAATGGCTTACCTTTTCTTCAAACTCCAGCAGATAGCGCGCATCCTCCGGATAATATTTGGCCTTTTCGAAATCTTCTCCGGCAAAATTTTTAATGGTTTCAAGATTCTCCCAAAAGGTAATCAGCGTGAAATGGCCTCTATTCTCCTTTAGTGAGCGCAGAAAAGTCAGCCTTATAAAACCGGCCGTGCCTTTATAGTCCGGTATGGCCCTCTCCCTGAGAAAAGCAGTGTACTCCTCAAAATCCTCGCCGCGGGTCATACCATGCCAGATTCTTGCTATCATCGTCATCGCTCCTAATGTTCGTTGCCCTTGTATATCCACATCGCTTCCGTTTTTCCCGCCTTGCGGAACCCGGCTTTTTTATAAAATTCCACGGCCTTGGCGTCGGCCGTTAAAATCTGCATATGGAAGTTCCTGTATTTTTCCCGCAGGCGCTCCATGATTTTGCGCCCGACTCCTTTTCCCTGATATTGAGGATGCACGAGAAGATGGGGATAGTAAACCACCAGATAGCCATCGGATATGGCATTGCCCAGTCCCACCAGCTTCCCGTCATCCCAGGCGCTGATCAGGCTGTGGGCATGCATCAATGCCTGGTAAAGCTCATCGGGCTTATCGGCGGAACTCCAGTGATTAGCCTTGTACAGGGAGATAATATCCCCGATCTTTATGTCTCGGGTTTCGGAAATTACAATATTCATGGATACCTTCCGGGAGTGTGTATGGCCGGGTAATATAAATGCGGGCCTTATCTGATTCAATAGCGGTTTAGGCGGCTACTTTTCCGCTTAAAAGGGTACTCAAACCTTCCAGGTCTGCAAGACCCGGAAGGTTTAAATGACTGGGTTTAAATGACTGTTATCATGATCCATCGTATCGATAAATATATTCTTCGATTTCCCGGCCCCGCGCGTTGGCGAATCCCCTGTCCGTTCCCACTTTTTTAAATCCGCATTTCTCCAAAACCCTTTGTGAAGCGATATTGTCAAAGGCTGTTCGACCAAAAAGCGGTCGGGCCGCTTCGCGCTTTAAAAACAGCTTCAGGGCGGCGGTGGCCAGACCTTTGCCCCAAAAGGCTTTTCCTGTATGGTAGGTGATTTCGGCTCTGCCGTTCATTTCATATTTGGCGATGCTTCCGGCGATCATCCCTTCGAACAAAATGGTTGCGCAGTTTACGTTCTTGTCGGAGAGAAGACGCGTCCACCTGGCCATATATTTTTTCCTGTCATCAGCATCGGCGGAAGTAAAAGCCGCCATGCGGACGGCCTCTTTGTCGCACTGAAAAACAAACAGGGTTTCCAGGTCGCTCATAACGGTTGTCCGCAGCTCAATATGGAGGGGGGCGGTTGCTTTATCTTTATAGTGCATAATTATTCCGGGGGTAAAAATAGGTGAAACGGATTGTTGATATGCTGGCTTGCCGCGCTTGAATGTATTTCAAATTTGCACAAAACAACGCGCGTGTCAAATTTCAGCTTGATTGGCGGGTTATACGCTTTATTATCATTAAACTTTATTTAAAATTCAACGGTTTGGCTAGGTGCAATTTGCCGAATCAGGCGAAGCCAGGCATATTAATTATAGCCATTCTTTTAGGCGTTTTACTTATTTCCCTTAGCACGGTTGTGCGTCTTGCAAAGCATTTGGCAGTTGGATATATCGCTGCCTCCTCCTTTACTCCAGGCTGTAACGTGGTCGGCGTCCATTTCCTTAAATGCATAAATCCTTGTCTTATTAGCATCATGCCCCAGGGCACAAAGCGGACAATTGGATATTCCTTTTTCTTTAGCCTCTTTCGTTTGTTGTTTATAGACCGCCTTTTTAGTCGCTTCGTCAAATACACGGACATTGAGCAATTTCGTTTCCTTCTCCCCGTCCAATATATACTCAAAAATTCCTTTGCGATTTTTGACATAAGGATCGGCATAAAGCGTCTGCACGCGCCCGGAAACCTTTTTCGGATCATACGACTTTTTGTGATATGCTTCGTAAAGCCGTCCCCATTCCAAACCACACATCTCGCTTTCGACATCCTCAAACACGGCAGAAACCCAATCTATCACCGTATCAAAATAATTTCTCACCTCGTTAATATTGTCATCATAGCGATGCGCGCTCATATATTCGCCGATATTGCCCTTACTGACCCAATCAAGCGCTGTATGCCAGAAATCCTGTCGTACGGCGCTTCCTTTGATATATGCGTTCCATTTTTGGATGTTTGGATTTTGACTGTTGCTAAACCACTCTTTTCCCCTGGTAACAAACGGACCGGAATAGACGGCGTTTAAAAGTTCCTGCTCGTTAAGCGGTACGCCGACAATGTTTATCGTTTTGAACCACTCTTTGATTTCACTTTCCGTTCCTTCGCATTCATAAATCAAAAGTTTTGTTTCTAAAATTTTTTGCTTTTTGTCTTGCGCCATGCCGCTAAAATACTGCTGATTACCGTTTGCGTCGCTGATGGCAAATTTTCCGGTTACAAACCTGCCCAAACTGGTAATGCGTTGCTGGCCGTCAAGCACTTCAAACTTGTTATCGCCCACTTTGTTAAAGTAAATAAGCCCCAACGGATACCCCTTCACAACCGAGTCAATCACCGCCTGTTCTCTTTTTCCCCCGTCGGATGCGTAAATGTAGTTGCGCTGATACTCCGGCTGGATGGTGAGTTTGCCGGCAAGCCCGAAAAGCCCTTTGCCTTCCAGTTCGCTGTACACGAATCCTTCACAAATGTCTTTAATCGTAATATTGGTTTTCAGTGTAGTTTTCATGGTTATTTCCTTTTGTGCCTGATAAGTACACGAGCATACATTTGAATGTAATAGTTGCCATCAACAATGTAATAGGTTTTGTCTTTCAATGGTGAACTGACTTTTATTGCAGCACCGTCATTGAGTTTTGTAACATCACTTCTTTTTCCATTTGCACTGACTTGAATTTGGGACGGATATACTTTGTTTGCGGCGCCAAACCATGTTTTGGTTAAACCCAAAATCTCAAACTGCTGCGGATTGTATTTATCCAGGAAACTAATCGGCACACCCATCACGCCATCATAATCACTTGGGATGGCATTTGTGTAGGGTACTTCAATGGCTTCGTAGTTGTCGTATTTTTTATAGGCGTTTGGATTTTTTTGGATTTGTTTATTGAATTTAAGATTATCTGCCATGCTCATCAAAGGTAAGGGCTGATGGCGCCGGCCATGGTCAAGATTGGTATACCAACAAACGCCTGGCACACGATTAACTTTTACACCATCTTTTTCCCGTTCAAATTTATAAGTGTCAGCATATACAAAAGTTTCTGGAACCATAAAATACATACCCTTATTGAAATTTGTAGCTCCCAACCACATTTTATTATTCTTTAACTTTGGGAATATCTCTTTATAAGTAATCGCGTTCATATTGCCGATAATCAAAAATTTCTTCTTATACTCAAATAGTTGCATCACATACTCGCGGAAAAGGGAAAACGGCGGATTGGTCACAACAATGTCGGATTGTTTTAGTAGCTCTATACACTCTTCGCTGCGAAAATCACCGTCTCCTTTTAAAGGCGCCCATTCGTTGTTTTTATTGGCCTTAAGTTGGTCGGCAATATCATCCAGATTAAATTCACCGTCTTTATTGAAGTCGCCCACTTCGTTGATTATAAAACGATTTGCTGTTTCTTTCGGTCGGCCTTTTGGCGTCGGCAGGCTTTCGTCATCTCCAAACAGGCTCAGCTGTGTGTTGGCAATCGGCGAGGGCTTGTAACTGGTTGTGATCAGACGCTTCAATCCCAACTTTTCAAAATTCAACACAAAATAGCGGAAGAAATTGCTCTCGTACGGATCATCGCAATTGCAATAGACCGTCTTTCCCCTAAAAGTGTCAGGATCATACTCGAAATAGGCCTCCACCTCTATTTGAATATCCTGATACTGGGTGTAAAACTCGTCGTTTTTAGCCGCTTTCGCTTTTGTAAGGTTTTTATTTGCCATTGCTTTTCTTCAACTATATTTCATTTTATAGCGTATTTTTTAATACCTGCAACGTGCATTGTTCTTTTACGCCAAAATGGGCGGATAAGAATATTTATTTAAATATTTTCTTTACGGTTAACTTAAAAATTCTATATGAAACTTACAATTTAGACAATGGCCATAGCGTATTGCATAATCTCTGAGCTTCGGAAATATAAAAAACCCCGCGTTTGGGGCGCGGGGCTTTTGTGTATTGGCTTTATTTCAGATAAAAGGTCTCTTCCACCGGCCGTACCGGGCGGCCGAACCACAGCGGCCGGCGCAGGCCGTTTGGCCCCGGAGCGGGACGGGTCATCCCCAGCCACTTTTTGTATACCTGAAAGGATTTCTCCGTATCCACGGCCACGTCGCCATAGCGATCACCGGGATGCGCCTTTTCGATGCGTACCTTCTGATGCCAGCAATGCATGCCGCTGATGGGATCGGGGTGCACCTCGTGGGTGATGTTCTGGTGCACGCCGCCGTCGCTCCAAAAGATGCGGCTGCTGTCGGGGTCGCTGCTCTTGTAGGGTCGTATGCCGTCGATGACCTTCATCTTCCACACACTGCCTTCCTGCTCCAGCTTAACCGTGTTGCTGGCCCAGCGGTTACCCGTTTTGTCTTCCGGGCGGCGCCAGCGGCCGATATGGTGCGAACAGGCCACCACGCCGGGCTTCATCCCCTCGGTGACCCATACCTTGTCCACAAAATAACCGATACCCGTATTAACCCTTACCAGGTCATCGCTGCGGATACCCAGCCGTTCGGCGTCGCTGGTGTGCATCCAGATGGGATTGCGGTTGGATATCTCCGTCAGCCACTTGGCGTTCCCCGAGCGGGAGTGGATCAGCGTGGGCAGGCGGAAGGTGGGCACCAGCGGAAAATCGCCCTTGTCCCGTTCCATGTTTTCCTCATGGATGTGGCTTTTGATATATTTGGGGATTTTGTACTCCGGCCATTTCCAGTCCACGATGGTTTGCGAGTAAAACTCCTGCCGCCGCGAGGGGGTGGGGAAGCCGACGCGCGGCTTGCCGTCGATCATTACGCCGATAACCTTGCCCGCCTTGACCACGGAACCGTCGTCTCGGATTTCGGCGCCCTTCATCTCTTCCTCGCTCAACACATCCATGTGTTTGGCATAGGCGTTGGTTTCCAGCTCCACCGCGCCATAGGTGCGCATATATTCCAGCGGCGTCTTGCCCTCGGCCTCCGCCTTTTTCACCAGGGCCGGGATGCGCTCAAAGGCGTATTGGTAATACTCCTCGATGGTCATCTTTTCCCCTTCGCGGTAGGGCGACATAAAATGCTTTTTGATGCCCAGGCTGCCGTCGGGATCGATACGCCAGCTCAGCTCAATCCAGAACTCATCCTCTTCCCACACCTCGCCGGGGTTGGCCTGGTAGGTAAACTCCACCGGGTCGCCCAGGCGGCGGCGCGCCTCGCGCAATACCGGCTGGCGGAAGCCCATCCACTTGCCGGAGTGGGTTTCGTAGCTGATGATGTCATGCCGTTCGTTGCTGTGCCCCATGGGCAGCACATAATCGGCATAATAGGCCGTTTCGTTCCAGGTGGGCGTCAGGGCGATGTGCATGCCAATCTTTTCGGCGTCGCGCAATACCTCGATCCAGCTAAAGCCGTCGGGATAGGTCCACACCGGGTTAAAGACGCGGGTAAAGTAAACATCCAGCTTGCCGCGGCCTTCCTTTAAAAAGTGGGGCAGCAGAAAGCTCATTTCAAAAAAGGCCAGCGGGTAGTCGTTGGGGAAGTGCAGTTCGTTCCAAAAGGTTTGCGCCGCCGGTTTGTGGGGCACGGTGGGCTTAAACTTGTTCCAGGCGCTGGGCGAGGTACCGCCCACGGTGCCCACGCTGCCGGTAAGCACGCTCAAAAAGTGCAGGCAGCGGGCCACGGCCCAGCCGCCCAGGTTGCCGCTGCCGGCGCTGCGCCAGTTGTGGGTGGCAAAACGTTCGCCCGCCTCGCCGATTTTCCGGGCCACCTCCACGATGGTCGCGGCGTCGATCTGCGCCTCGGCGGCGGCAAATTCCGGCGTGTATTCGGCATAGGCCTCGCGCATGGCCGCGATATAATTTTCAAAGGTGACTTCCCTTTGCGGGTGCTCCTTTTGCAGGTATTCCCGCCAGTTGGTCCAGTCGCGCAGGAACTTCTCGTTATACAGCCCCTCGTCGAGGATCACCCTGGCCATGGCCAGCAACACCGCCGCCTCGCTGCCGGGGTAGGTGGGCAGCCAGTGGTCGGCCATGGAGGCCGTGTTGGAAAGCCGGGGGTCCATCACCGCCAATTGGGCGCCCTTCATCATCCCTTCGATGATGCGCTGGGCGTGGGGATTAAAGTAGTGTCCCGATTCCAGATGGGCGGAGATCAGTAAAATGAACCTGGTGTTGGCGTAATCCGGCGAAGGCCGGTCATAGCCATGCCACAGGGCATAACCGAAGCGCGCTCCGGAGGAACAGACGTTGGTATGGCTGTTATGACCGTCCACATTCCAGGACTGCAGCACCCGGTCGATATAGCCCTCATGACCGGGACGGCCCACATGATAGGCGATTTCGTTGTTACGTTTTTCCCGCAGGGCCTTGCGCAGACGGGCGGCGATGTCATCCAGCACCTCGTCCCAGCTTACCCGTTCCCACTCGCCGGAGCCCCGTTCTCCCTTGCGCCTCAGCGGATACAGGATGCGGTCGGGGTCGGTGATCTGGTTGATGGTGGCCGGTCCCTTGGCGCAGTTGCGTCCCCTGCTGCCGGGGTGATAGGGGTTGCCCTCGAATTTGCGGATTTTCATCGTCTCTTTGTCGATGTAGCTTAACAGACCGCAGCCGGCCTCGCAGTTAAAGCAGTTGGTGGGCACAATCATATATTTTCGCTTTTTCCGCTCATGATTGCTGGTGGCTTCGTACTCCTCCCAGTCGTTCCATTTCTCGGGCGGCGGGTAGCTGTTTTGCGTGCCGGGTTCGCTCACACGCTCAAGGCCTTCCGCCTCATCATGCAATTGCGGAATCAGCCGCAGCTTTTCCGCGATGGTTTCAATCAGTCCGGGTTTATGACGGGTTGCCATCTTTCCTCCCTATTTCATTGGCCATGCCGGGCATGGTTTGGTTTTTGTTTCAGATTAAATTCTCCCGGGGTCAAGCGCATGCCCTTAGCTCAGGTCTATCAGTTGCGGCACGCGCACCCACAGATGCTCGGTGATGTATAAGCCGGTCAGAACCAGAACGGCGGCCACGCTCACCATCCAGCCGGGTCCCCACAGCAACAGGGCCAATGGAAAAACGTTGCCCAGAAAAACAGCGCCCAGCCAAAACAGGGGGGCGTACGGGCCCGCCGCTATCATATGCGCCGCTTTTTTGGCGTCCTCCGTGGGGTGGGTGATGGTCAGCTCGGAAAAGATAATCAACATGTTTACCACCAGTGCTCCGGTCAGGATAGCCTGGATAAAGGCATTCCATTCCGCCGTACCGTGAAGGGAAGCGGCCAGGGCAAAGAGGGCGCCGCCGCCCACAAAGGGATGGGCCAGCATGTGCAGGATCAGCGCCGGACTTTGCCAGAAGTCACGTCCCTTGGCCTGGGCAAAGAGGAAGGCGGTATAAACGGCCACCACCAGGGCAAACAGTCCGCTGCCCCACATGGCGATGGGCTCCAGGGCGCTCAGGCCGAGAAAGCGGGCCGCCAGCCACAGGGTGACCAGACCGCCAAAGACGGTGATGGCGTAGCCGCCGCGCACCAGCCAGGAATTCCATTGCGGCCGCAGAATCACATAGGCAAAACGGGTCGGTTTATCCAGGTCTTTAACCAGCAGCGCGCCGGTCAGCCCCAGAAAAATCAGTCCGCTGATCAAACTGCCATAGAGCAGGGTATCACCCACGGGGATGCCGAAGAGCAGGGCCAAAAAAGGCAACAGTACGGCGCCGGCGGCAATGGCCTTGGTCATCACGTAGGCCGATACCTCCCAGCCCCACAGCACCCCCTTGGAAGGGGCGTCGTAGGCGCGGCGGATAGTGCGTTTTAAAATGCCGTCCGCTTTTTGGATGGTGTTGTCGCCGGTGGTGATCACTTTCTCCGGCATCTCTTTAAGATTGGCCAGTTCCTTGTACATATCCACGGGGCTGCTTTTGGCGATAAGTTCCTCGGCAAACTTGGCGTAATGCCCCACGCCGCTGCTTTGTGAACTCCACATATAGCTGTCCGATGTCTCCGTCTCGGAAGGGGTGAGTGAAGCTTCGTCGGCATCGATATAGAAAAGCTTGGGGCGGGTGCCTTTTTCCGGCTTGCGCACCTTAACCGCCTCACGGGAGAGCAATTGGGCGATCTCCGTGGCCGGGTTATCCATGTCTCCGGAAATGATGGCATGTTCCGGGCACACATTGACGCAGGCCGGTTCCAGTCCGATATCTATGCGGTGGGCGCAGTAGTTGCACTTGGCCGCCGTATGGGTTACCGGGTCTATATAAAGGGAGTTGTAGGGGCAGGCCTGCATACAGGATTTGCAGCCGATACAGCGCCGGTTATCAAAGTCCACAATACCGTCATCGCGGATATGCAGGGCCTCCACGGGACAAATCTCCACGCAGGGCGCATCCTCACAGTGGTTGCAGCGCATCACGGAAAACAGCCGCCGGGTGTTGGGGTATTCGCCCTTTTCCACATACTTCACCCAGGTGCGGTTTACCCCGATAGCCACATCGTGCTCGGACTTACAGGCCACGGTGCAGGCGTGGCAACCGATACATTTACGGTTATCTATAATAAAGCCGTAATTCATAGCTCTTCCTTTTGTTAGGTTTGTTTTTTAAGACTCTTTTTCCGCCGGATTTTCCGTTAGGGGCGCGTCGCCGGACTTTGTTTGTTCCGCCGTCTTTTCCCGTTCCACGTTTTCCAGATAATGCTTTACGGCAGCCTTTTTGTTTAAAAAGAAGTTCGAAGCGCCCAGAAAATCATAATAACCGGTTCGCTTCATGGTGTCGCGCACGGGACCTTTCACATTGGTGAAATAGAATTCGATGCCGCGGTCTTTCAGGTTTTGGGTCAATTCATGCAATTCCAGATCGGCGGTGGCGTCGATATCATTAACGCTGCTGGCGTCAAAGATGACGGCCTTTACCGGTCTGCGGGCGTTCAAAATCTCCTCCTCCACAAAATCACGCAGGAAAGAGACGTTGGTAAAGGAGAGCGAAGCGTCGATGCGGAAGATGACCAGCCCCTCGATTTCCCGGGCTTCGGGGGCGCGCTTAAAATTGCGCAGGGTGTCCGTGCCGGGGATTTGCCCCATCTGGGCCATGTGCGGGTGGCTCATGCGCCGCAGGATGATGACCACCGAGGCGGCCATGCCCATTAAAATGCCATACTGTACGCCAAAAATGATGGTCGATAGAAAGGAAAAGATCAACACGAAAAAATCGTTGCGCTGGCAGCGGTAAAGACGCAGGGCTTCCCTGAAGTCGATGAGTTTGACTATGGCCACGATGATGATGGCCGCCAGAACCGCGTTGGGCAGATAGTAGAACAGGGGCGTAAGAAAAAGCAGGGTGGCTGCCAAAAACAGCGAGGTGAACAAGGCCGCAAACTGGCTTTGGGCCCCGCTTTGGGCGTTAACCGCCGTGCGGGAGAAGCTGCCCCCCATGGGATAGGCGCGAAACAGACCGGCCAGCATATTGGCCGAACCGATGGCCACCAGTTCCTGATTGGGATCAATGCGATACCGGTAGCGGGAGGCAAATTTTTTACCCAGGGCCACCACCTCCATAAAGCTGATCATGGCCATGGTAAAGGCCAGCGGAATGAGGGACTCCACGGTTTCAAGTTCAAACGGTGGCACTTGAAAGGCGGGCAGACCGCGGGGAATATCACCCACCACGGACATGCCGTCCCGGTCGAAACGGAAATACCATACCAGCCCGGCCGTGAGGATTACCGCCAACAGCGCCGCGGGCAGGCGGGGGTTGATCTTTTTGACCACATATAAAAACAGGATACTGCTCAGCCCCATCAACAGGGTGGGGATATGCGTTTCGGGTATCATGACCATTATATCCCGTACGGCGTAAACCACCGACCCGCTGCGCGGCATGGCCACACCGAGGATATATCTCAATTGACTCAGGGAGATGATGATGGCCGCGGCGGAGATAAAGCCGCTCAGTACCGGATGGGAAAGGAAATTGACGATAAAGCCCATGCGTCCCAGGCCCAGCGCCATCTGGATCAGGCCAACCATCAGCGCGGTCAGGCCGGCCAGCATGATAAACTGGTTGCTGCCGGGAGCGGCCAGTAAACTGACACCGGTGACCAGCAAAATGGAATCGATGGCCACGGGGCCCACGGAAAGATGGCGCGATGTGCCTAAAAAGGTATAGACGAACAGGGCCAGCATGGCGCCGTACAATCCGGCAATCGCCGGCATACCGGCCAGCATGGCGTAGGCCATACCCTGGGGAATGAGCATCACCGCCACGGTGAAACCGGCCAGCATATCCTGTTTCAGATTACGCCGGTCATAGGACGGTAACCAGGTGAGTATCGGTAAATATTTTTTCATGCTTCCCTTGTAAAACGTAAAAGTAAAAGGAAGCCTACGTTGATGGTGGTGGGTTTGCCCTTCCGGTTCTGGAGGCTGGAAAGGCTTGACCCAATATAGCAGGCTGAGCCATTGTTGGCAAACTAAAAATGGCTAATTCTTTTTCCCGGCGTAAATAGTTCTATTTTGTGGCTAGGGCGGCCTTTATTGTAGAATAGTCCCCACCTTTTTTGATTAATATTCTCCATTTTACGGCCACCGGGCTAAAAAAACGGCGTTTTAGGCTGCCCCGCGCCGCTGGCACCATCTTTGTACTAAGGGGCAGTGTTCTAAAAGATAAACCGAACAGACAGGCTAAAAGCCGGTAAAGGAGGCAGGCATGAGACACCAGACAATCTTTCGCGATCCGGTTTGCGGGAAAAAGGTCAATAAAAACAAAGCCCATATTATTATCACTTATCAGGGCAGGGAATACGCCCTGTGTTGCCCCAAATGCCAGTCGGAGTTTGAGAAAGCACCTGAAAAATACACCTAAGGCGTATTAATGTGGCTATATTATAGGTCAGACGGAGAAGAAAATGGAAAAGGCTCAAAAACATATTGTGATCATCGGCGCCGGTTTTGCGGGAGTCTATGCCGCGCGGAATCTGGCCCGGATGAATAAGGATTTCAGGATTACCCTGGTGGACCGGCATAATTACCACCTGTTTCAGCCCCTGTTGTATCAGGTGGCCATGGGGCATCTTTCACCGGAAAGTATCGCCTATCCTATCCGGGCCATCTTTTCCGGCTATAAAAATGTTTCGGTTACCAAGGGTATCGTAAGCGGCATCGATCTGGAGGCCGGGACCGTTCAGATGCGCAACCAGACCCTGCACTACGACGAACTGATCGTGGCCACGGGGGTTAAGCCCAATTATTTCGGTCACAACGAATGGGAGCGCTACGCGCCGGGAATAAAAACGATTCAGGACGCTCTGTACATGCGTCTGCGCATTTACAATATTTTTGAGATGGCGGAAAGAAATAAAGCGCTGAAGGATGAGGCGCCGCCGCTGAACTTTGTGGTGATCGGCGGTGGTCCCGCCGGGGTGGAGCTTTCCGGCGCCCTGGCCGAGCTGAGCCGTAAGGTGCTGAAAAAAGACTTCCGCCATATCCGTCCGGATAAGGCCCGTATCTACCTGGTGGAGGCCCTCGATCATATACTGGGCGGTTTTCCGCCGGAACTGGAAAAATCCGCTCTTAAATCCCTGGCCCGGCTGGGCGTGGAAGTGAAAACCGGTCACCGGGTGACCGATATCCGGGGCGACCGGGTGATGTTGCAATCGCCGGAAGGGGAAAAGGTTATTGAGAGCCAGGCTGTTTTGTGGACGGCGGGTGTGCAGGCCTCCTACTCCCGTGAACTTTTTCTGCAGGCGGATCAACTGGAGTTTGACCGCATGGGACGGATAAAGGTTAATCCTGACCTGAGCGTGCCCGGTTATGAAAATGTGTACGTGGTTGGCGATCTGGCCTTTGTGCCGCGGGAAGACGGGCGTCCCCTGCCGGGTGTGGCTTCGGTGGCCATTCAGGAAGGGGCCTACGCGGCCCGGGCCATTATGGAGCGCTACAGCGGCCGTAAGGCACGTCCCTTCCGTTTTTTCAGCAAGGGCCGCATGGCGGTGATCGGCCGTAACGCGGCCGTCGTGGAATTGGGCCCGCTGAAAATGAGCGGTTTTCCGGCCTGGCTGATCTGGGTGTTTATCCACATCGCCTATCTGATAAGCTTTCAAAACCGGCTTACGGTGATGCTGAATTGGGCCTGGTACTATTTCCGGCAAAAGGTTTCGGCGCGCATCGTTTTCGGTTGCGAGGATAAAGATATTAATCATCCTGTTCCCAAATGTCCGGAATAGGAATAACGGCCCCTTCTTTCCGTATCAAACCGGTTTTTTGCGGTGGAACGGACAAGGGACTGAAAGGACAAACAATGTTAATAGACGTAGTGTGCGGCATGCACCTGGATGAGGACGCCGGGGAACTCGTCTTTGTGGAATACAAGGGCCGGGAGTATGCCTTTTGCACACAATTGTGCAAGGTGCAGTTTGAATCGGATCCCGAAAAATACAGCTCTGATGAATGGCGTGAATTTCTGGAGGAACGGGAGAACAGGGATTAGTTCGCCGACCATCTTTTAAACGACAATGATCCCAAATATGGAGGAGAAGCTTATGTCCGAGAAGCTTATTTGGTTTGTATGGTCTTTGGCACTGATCGGTGTCTGGCTGCTGGTTTACGTGCTCTATAAAAACGGCCGTAAACGCATGCTGTGGGCCAGCCTGTACACCATGCCCTTTGGTCTGACCGAACCCATCTTTGTGCCCGAATACTGGAATCCGCCATCATTGTTTGATCTGGCGCAAAGAACCGGCTTTGATATCGAAAGCCTGATCTTTTGCTTCGGTATCGGCGGTCTGGGAGTGGTTTTGTACGACTTTATTTTCAAGGTACGGCATGAGTCGATGAGCGTGGAAGAGAAACATCACAGCCGGCACCGCTTTCACCTGTGGACCTTGCTTTCGCCGATCATTCTGTTTCCGATCCTCTATTTCGCCGTAAGCTGGAACGTGATCTATACGGCCACGCTGACCATGTTTGTGGCCGCCCTGGCCGCGCTTTGGTGCCGCCCCGACCTGAAGGGCAAAATATGGGTCAGCGGCGTCATCTTTACCCTTTTTTACCTGGTCTATTTTCTCTCGTTAATCGCCGTCTCACCGGGTTATGTGGAACGGGTATGGACCCTGACGGCCATCTCGGGCATTGAGATTCTTGGCATTCCCGTGGAAGAGCTTCTGTTTGCCTTTACCTTCGGCATGTTGTGGGCCAGCTATTATGAACATCTGACCTGGCATAAAATCAAAAAAGCCGGGGCATAAAAAAAGGAGGATGTTATGAGCAATATCAGAGTCAACACCCTGACTTTCGCCACCTTTGTCGCTTTCAGCTTCATCGTGTGTGTGAGCACGGCGCTTATCCTGCCGGCGGGTTATACCATGGCCCCTTTTCTGGAAAGTATATTACCGGGTTTTAAGTGGATCAGCGTATCGGCATTTTTTCTGGGCCTGGTGGAAAGCGCCATCATCGGCGCCTATATCGGACTGGTGTTCACCCCGATCTATAATTTCTTTAACCGGGGCAACTAAGGCGCGCCGTCTCTCCCTCCTCAATCCTTCCGGTTGGTACGAGGAGTGGTAAGGAAAGCCGGGTCGTGTAAAAAACGGCCCGGCTTTGTTTTTTTATTACCGGGAATTTGCCCGCCGTCCATAGAAATAAAGGACGGAATCGTTTATATTGTCTTTTTCCATTATAGCGAGGGCTTACCGTGAAAAAGAACAGCTTCATTCCCCTGGATTTTAAAAGCTATCCCCCGGAAGAAATGCAGCAGCGGGCGCGGGACTACCGGCAACTGATGTCCCGTCGCCGTTCGGTGCGCGCTTTTTCGGACAAGGCGGTTCCCCGTTCACTGATCGAAACGCTTTTACTGACGGCGGGCAGCGCCCCCAGCGGGGCCAATCTGCAACCTTGGCATTTTGTGGCCGTTTCCGATCCCGGGGTTAAAAAGAAAATCCGTCTGGCCGCCGAGGAGGAAGAACGCGCTTTTTACAGCGAGCGCGCCCCGGAAGAGTGGCTGAAGGATCTGGAACCCTTTGCTACCAATGACCAAAAGCCTTTTCTGGAAACGGCGCCCTGGCTGATCGCCGTTTTTGAGCAGCGTTATGGCATCAATGCCGACGGCAGTAAAAAGAAACATTACTATGTGGGCGAATCGGTGGGACTGGCCACGGGACTGTTGATCAGCGCCATCCATAACGCCGGTCTGGCTTGTTTAACGCATACCCCGAGCCCGATGAAGTTTTTAAATGATATCCTGGAACGTCCGGTTAACGAAAAGCCGTTTTTGCTGCTGGTGGTCGGCTACCCGGAAAAGGGTATAACCGTGCCCGATAACCGGCGCAAGGGATTGGATGAGATCGCCACTTTTATTTAAGCCGCTGCCTGTTATCCGGCTATGGTTGTTTGTTGCCGGGATTTGTTGCCGGATATTCAAAAGCACCCATATCCCAGCCGGCGCCGGCGGGTCGTTTCGCTCCGCGTCTATCGTCGGTTATACCCAAACCGGAGATATCCCGGCCGGAATCGACGGGCAGGCTGTTTTCCTTCAGACGGTAGTCACCGGCGGGAGCATCGATAAAGGTATCGGGCCACAGCGACGGGGGAACGGTACGGTTCTCCCGCGAAAAAAGAGCCTTGCCCCGCAGCGCTTTGGGCAGGCGCCGGGTCAGGAAGAGATTGTTGATCACCCGGAAATCCACCGGTGTTCCGGCAACGGCCTTGAGGGCTTGTTTCAGGTTTAGCCCGAAGGTGTTGTTAAACAGAAAGAGCCTCTCCGGCCGGCCTTCATAACGCACTCCCACATCGCAATCATAAATCAGGGCATTGGCCAGGGTGACCCGCGCCGGGGCCCGCAAACGGAAAGCGATTTCACTGTCATAGACGGTTACCCCCTCAATGTGGGCGGTTACCGGGTTTTTGATATTAAAGGCGGCGGCGTTTTTAATGCGGTGAGAGCGGAAGCCGTGGGCGGTTATGTTTTTGAAGCGGATGTTATGACGGCCGGGGTCATCGGTTTTGCGGGCTTTGGTATCGATGGCGTTTTCGGCCAGGATCATGCCCACGGCCCGCGCGGGCAAACCGGAGGCTTCCACCTCGGTGGCACTGAGCGGCGCTACCCATAAACGGCAATCCTCAATCCGTACATTGTCCCAATCCCGCCGCGAGGGGGATATCTGGATGGCGTCGCCGGTGATTTGGTAGATGTCGCAATTCCTGATGGTCAGTCCCCGTACCCCGTCGGTGCTGATACCATGGGGCTCTTTGCCCGTTTTTTTATACCAGCTCAGACCGTGGTGCAGGCTGCTGTTGCGGATGGTGATATCCCCGACGTCGCCGATGGTCATGATGTCCCGGCTGCTGTTTTTAAACTCACAAGCGCTGATAAGCAGATGGCTGCCGTTGATGTCGGCCACGGGCGCGGCGCCATAGAGTCCGTTAAAAACGATACCGTGGATTTCGATGTGGTCACCGTCGATGCGCAGGGCTTTTTGGGGATAGCGGATTTCCACATGGTGGCCGTCCGCGGCGCGGATGACGGTGGGCTTGAGCCGCGAACCGGAGGGGATGTTGTGCAGGGGCCGGGTGTACACTCCGCGTTTCAGGATCAGCGTGTCGCCCTTGTGCAAACGGCTCAGCGCTTTTGTAATGCTTTTGAAGGGACGGCTTTTTGATCCCGGGCCGGCGTCACGGCCCGCCTGTCCGTCAACATAAAAAACAGCGGCCTGGAGCGAAAAAGGCAACAGCAGGGGGAGAAGAAATCTTAACAGAGAAAACTTTAATAGATTCATAACCCGACATTTCGTTCGTTAAAACTGACGTAAGTTAGCACGTGGCACATAAAGTTGCTACTTTGACCCGGAGGATAAGCCCGCTTATGCAGATATGGCATAAATCGGCTGTTGGCACGAAGATTGATCTTTAAGGCGCAAAACCAAATGGAAGGAGAAAAGCCATGCCTTTTGTAAACTTTGGACCGCGTCGCTTTGGTCCGCACAGACACATCATCAACTTCAAGGGAGATATCGACCGTTTGTTTGATGAATTCTTCGGTCAGGGTGCCGAGGATGATCTTGGTGATTTTTCACCGCGTACCAGCATCGAAGACCGGCCCGGTGCTTTTGTGGTCAATATGGAATTGGCCGGCGTGCCCAAGGAAAATGTAAAAATTTCCTTTCAAAAGGGGCGTCTTTATGTGGCGGGAGAAAAATTGCCGGAAGAGGATGAAGCCTCCTATCTGCGCAACGAACGTTTGTTCGGCAAGTTTGCCCGTTCGTTCCAGTTCCCGGCCGATGTGGATGCCCAAAAGATTGAAGCGTCCTTTGAAAACGGTCTGTTGACCATCAAGATCGCCAAGGCCGCCGATGTAAAAGAGCCCCATGTAGAGATAAATATCAAATAAGTCTCAACCGTTAAAAACAAAGGCTGTCCGATTTTAATTGGACGGCCTTTTTTATTTTCTTAAATTGCCATCCGTTATAAGAAAGGACATAAAATGAATTTCGGCACAACGGAAATCCTGATCATCTTTTTCATCATTATTCTGCTTTTCGGCGCCAAGCGTCTGCCGGATTTGGCCCGCAGCCTGGGCAGCAGCATCAAGCAGTTTAAAAAAGGTGTTTCGGAAGAAGAAGAA
>JALXBH010000059.1 GCA_026991535.1 Calditrichia bacterium
GGTTTTAAAGGTGCCGGAGGGGGCGGCGGTAAAATTGTCGTTGCCCATCAACACCGGTGGTTTGCCGCCGATCAGCCAGTTGGCGGCCACCCACCCGGCCAGGGGCATGATGGAATCCAGCAAGGCCACATCGATAAACTGCCCTTCGCCGCTGCGTTCGCGATAGTACAGGGCGGCCATGATGGCAAAGGCCGCGTTAAGTCCGCCCACCGTATCACAGACGGGAAAGCCGGCGCGCAACGGGTTCAGCCGTTCATCACCGTTGATGGCCATAACACCGCTCAGTCCCTGTATGATCTGATCGTAAGCGGGCTTAAGGGCGTCGGGCCCTTCCTGCCCGAAACCGGAAATGGCGCAATAGATCAGTTTGGGATTGATGGCCTTCAGGGTATCATAGCCCAGGCCGAGACGTTTCATCACACCGGGGCGGAAGTTTTCCACCACCACATCCGCGGTTTCCACCAGTTTTTTGAATATCTCTTTGGCCTTGTCGTTTTTCAGGTTGAGGGTAATGGATTTCTTGTTGGCGTTCTGGGCCAGAAAACTGGTGCCCATCAACTGTTGATTGTATTCCGGTACGTTGCCCAGCTTACGGGCCAGATCGCCCCCTTTGGGGTTTTCCACCTTTATCACCTCCGCGCCCAGCAGGGCCAGGTGCAGGGTGGAAAAGGGACCGGAGAGTACGTTGGTCAAATCCAGCACACGGATATTTTCAAGTATTTTCATGATGATAATGTCCCTTTACTTAATAAGCGAATGAAGAAGGTTTAAGCCGATTGCTCCCCGATGGGCCCGATTTTATAGACCATACCCGGCAGATCGCGCTCAAAAAAGCGGGCGCATTCCCGGGCGGAACCGATCAGGGCATCCAGCCGGATATCCTGCCGCTGCCCCATGCGTTGCAGCATGTGCACCAGATCTTCGGTACAGACATTGCCACCGGCCACCGAGGTGAAGGGACAGCCGCCCAGTCCGGCCAGGGAAGATTCCAGGGTGGTTACGCCGCTTTGCATGGCTGCGTAACAGTTGGCGATGGCCATACCGTAGGTATTATGGAAATGGGCTGTAAGCTCGGCATCAGCGGAAAGTTCCCGTACGCTTTCAAAAAGATCGCGTACCTGATCCGGATTGGCGTGTCCGGCTGTATCGGCCAGACTGATGTTGCTAAAGCCGGCATCGAGATAGGCGCGGACAATGCGCAGCACGCGCTCCTTGCCGATCGTCCCCTCATAGCCGCAGCCAAAAGCGGACTGCACGGAAAGCTGTACCTGCTTTCCGGCCTCCCGTGTTTGACGGGCAATGTTGAGGATGCGTTCCAGAGCCTCATCGGTGGTCATGCGTGTGTTTTTCATGCTATGGGTTTCGCTGGCGGAAACGCCCATGCAAAACATATCCACGCCGCAGGCCATGCCGCGTTCAAAGCCCCGTTCATTCAGCACCAGTCCCGATAGCACCACACCATCCGGTTTGTTTTCCGGACGGTTATAGTGCCGGAACAGGGTATCGGTGTCGGCCATTTGCGGCACATATTTCGGATGGACAAAGGAGCCGATTTGAATGATATCCACACCGGAAGCGATAAGCATATCGATCCACCGGATTTTAACCTCCGTCGGGACGGTGACTTCTTCCATTTGCAGACCGTCGCGCGGTCCCACTTCATGAATCTGAATATTAGGCATAATCTTCTGTTTCCACCGGGTTAACTTTCCAGTGCTCGTCTATCCACAGGCCGATGAGCGGCAAATCGGGATAGTGCTGTTTCAGGAAATGTATGGTTGTTTTTATTTGTTTAATCTGTTCATCCCTGGGTACGGGGTTACCGGCACAATCGTGATGGCCGAATATGCCCAGACCATGGGAATTATGCACATTTACCGAGGTATTGATGCGGTTTAGAATAGATTGCACCAATTTCGGTTCAGTTTGGTTGGCCAGGATATTGATCGGTCCGGCCTCGGTGATGGTATCGACATATTCCACGCCAAAATGTTGTTGCAGATAACGGATACCGGGGAGTTGAATACGGCCGTCCATACAGGTGACGGCCGTGCAAAAGGAGCGATACATTATAAACTCCGGGCTACGGCTTCCGCTACTTCCAGGGTTGTGTTGTTACCACCCATGTCATAGGTTTTGACCTTACCTTCTTTGATGACTGCGGCAATGGCGTTCTCAAGCTTTACGGCCATCTCCTTTTCACCCAGCCAGTCCAGCATCAGCTTGGAAGTGAGCAGCATAGCCATGGGGTTCACCTTGTACTTGCCGGCATATTTCGGGGCACTGCCGTGTGTGGGTTCAAAAACGGCATAGTTATCACCTATGTTGCCGCTGGAGGCAAAACCGAGTCCACCGACCAGTTGCGCGGCCAGATCGGAAAGGATATCACCGAACATATTTTCGGCCACCATCACACCGTAATCCATGGGGTTCTTGACCAGCCACATGGCCTGGGCGTCGATGTTGGTTTCCCAAAGCTCAATACCGGGATAGTTTTTGGCCACTTCACGGGCGGTACGAATCATCAGGCCGCCGGTTTCGCGCAACACATTGGGCTTATCCACCACGGTCACGCTTTTATAACCGTGCGTCCTGGCATATTCAAAGGCCTGGGTAACGATGTTGCGGCACTTTTGACGGCTCATGATGCGCGTGGAGATAGCCAGGTTTTCTAGGCCATAGGCTTCAAATTTTTTCATTTTAGGATGGTTTTTGGCCAGAACGTCGTATACTTCCTGAGGTATGGGATGAAACTCGACCCCGCCATACATGCCTTCGGTGTTTTCACGGAAGACCACCAGGTCGATACCCTCCTTAAGGTTCAGCGGATTGCCGGGATAGGCCTTGCAGGGGCGCAGGTTGGTGTGCAGGTTAAAATGTTGACGTAAACGGACGATGGGAGAGAAATAGACCAGGCCCTTATCCTTTAAGTGAGCGTCCAGCTCTTCGGCCGCCTCTTCCTTGGGTTTGGAAGTGATGGCGCCAAACAGGGCGGCGTCGGTATCTTTCATCATCTCGGTGGTGCGCTCGGGAAGGGGCTCGCCCTCATGTATCCAGAATTCCCAGCCGATATCACCGTGGATATATTCAGCGTCAAACTTTAATGCGTCTAATACAAGGCGCGCGGCCTCCATAACGTCGTTACCCACACCGTCGCCCGGTAACCAGGCTATTTTGTACTTGGCCATTGAAAATCTCCTTAGGGATTGTGTTATATGAAGTTGTTGTCATTTTTTTAACCGCACAGCCTAAAGCAAACCGTTTCTTTAAACGCGGTGCAGTTCGGACAAATATACAAAATATTTTTTTACAAAAACCGAGAATCCGCACAACATCAGCCGGATTTTTGCAAATGTAAGGGCAGAGGTTTAATTTACATTCCGATATAAAATTTAAAGCGGGATAAGGTATTTTATGGATATATGGTTTAAAAAACTTCTATGGCCGGGGCATTGGATAAAAGCCGCCCGTTCTTCCGCTAAAAAAAACCGTTCCCGTTCCCAGGCCGATCCGCAGTTGCTGTTATATGACAGGATTTTGCAAACCGATTTTTTACACTACGGTTATTTTGACGATCCGGACATTGCGGCCGATGAAATCAGCCTGGCGGATATAAAAAAAGCTCAGCGCCGTTATGCCGAACTGATCATAGCTCAAATGACTGCTCCACCGGAAACCGAGGTGTTGGATGTAGGATGCGGCATGGGCGGGTTATTGAGCATGATCGCCAAAAAGGGCTACCGGGTTACCGGACTTACGCCGGATAGAAACCAGATAGATTATATCCGGGAAAAATATAAAGAGATACCGCTGATACATGCCCGGTTTCAGGATATATCGCCGGAGGAGCATGAAGATAAATACGGCACGGTTATTTTTTCGGAATCCCTGCAATATATTGATCTGCCCACGGCCATGTGTTATACGGATAAAATTCTGAGTGAAAGGGGAGAGCTTATTATAGTGGACTATTTCCGCCTGGACGAGGCCCATGAACAATCGGGACATATCTGGCAGGAGTTTATGGCGGAAACGGAGAAGCGGGGTTTTGTTATCCGGTACAAACAGGATATAACCGCCAATATCCGGCCGACGCTGGCCTTTGCCCATCATTTTTGCACTAATATAGGTTTACCCCTGTATGAGTTTATAAAGCTGAAACTGGATCATAAACATCCGGGAAAATACTACTTTATACGTGAGCTGTTTGAGAAATGGGATAAAAAAATAGACTCCAATATAAAAACCATAGACCCGGAGTACTTTTGCCGGCAGAAACGTTATTATTTATTAAAGCTTACCCGTGAGGTTTAGTTCTACAACTCCCGGATAACGGTGACGACTTTTCCTAAAACGGTAAAATCCGGGGTTTGTTTTTCCACGATCAGAGGGGCGCTGTTGATGTGGCTGGTTTCCAGCCGGATATGGTTTTTTTGGAAATAGGCCTTACGTACATAGATTTTATAACCCAGTTGTACAACTACAATATCACCGTCTTTCAGCTTTTCCCGTTGCCGCACGGTTAAATAGTCACCCTCGAAAATACCCTGCTCCTTCAGGCCGTTGTCCGCGGCACGGACTGTTATATCCCGGGCCTTGTTTTCGCTGAAATTGGCGATCACCTCACCGATATCATATTCGCGATAAGTGAAATCATCCTTTTGCAGTTTTACTTCTCCCAGCAGAGGGATATTGTAAAACTGATGTTTCCCCGGTGTTTTTTTAGGTTCCTTTAACTTCATGTTTTACCTACCGTGGAAGAAAATAGATTGTCCGGAAAAGAATCATATATTTTACCGTCTAAAATACGGCCGCTTTTCTTTTTGTTAGTACCGCCCCATTGTTTGAAGAAAAAAGGAACCAAACTTTCAGCACATAAATCCCGAATATGTCTAACCCATTCGGCTTTGATGGGTCGGGGGCTTCGGCCGGATTCACCACCAACAATAACCCAGTCAAGGCCGTTAACATTTAGAGAGGACAGAGGTCCTAAAAGGGGTTCGCAAGAAACAAACTTTGTAAAAGCAGAAGTGTTGCAAAGGGTGTCAATACGATCAATATGATCATTGGTTTCAACACTTACTCCCATCCAGATATTGGGGGTCCACTTTAGGCTAAAATTATAGGCATATAAAATATCCGGTCGCTTGGTAAGTACTTGAAATGTATGCTGAGGATTTTCATTCATTACCCTGAAAACATCTTTAATAAAGCTAAAGGGGATATCTTCATGAAACAGGTCGCTCATAGAGTTTACAAAAACAAGCCGGGGAGTTTTCCATGTATATGGTTCTTTTAATGTCTGTGGATGAATGGTCGGTTTAAAACCGTTTTTCCCGTTTTGATATTTTGATACTCCCATGGCTTTAAGTCTTTTAGACATAATCTCCGCATAACAAAACTTACAACCCGCTGAAACTTTTGCGCATCCTGTTGTTGGGTTCCAGGTATGTTCGGTCCATTCAATTTTACTTTTGGCCATTTCATAACTCATATTTTTTTATAATATCGTTGGCTATTTTTATTGCGGTTCGGTTGTTTGACGCAAGTAAAAAGTGATACATAATAGAATTGTTTTTATTCCTGATTACGTATGGCTTTGAGACATAATTAAAAACAGACAACAGCCTGTTTTTAAAAAGGGTATGTAGCTTTTGAATAGACTGTTTTTCCTTAATAAGACTTTGCTCTTCTTCAAAAAGTTCAGTTTGCATGGACTTTTGATAAAAGGTGTCTTGAATTGTTTCGGATGATATTCCCAAAAAAGACTCCAATTTTATCATCCATTTTTGAGGTATGCGCCCAGAGCGGGTTAACAGTCTTGTTCCGAGGCCCGTAGGTAACAAAAGCCATAAATCAAGGCCATATCCTTTGAGTCTTTCCACAGACTCCCACCGTAACTCCATTCCATAAGGATCAATAAAAGCTAAAACCCGGAATTCATTCTTATTTTTATTTAAAAAGACGGAGAGGTCTGCTAGCTTCTGATTACAGTCTTGCTGAACAATAAAAACAAATTTTTCTTTTTCGGGAAAGTCTTTCTTCACCATCTTTTTTAAAGATGCGGCCTTAGAGGCACTAAGCTCAACAAAATAATATAAATCGAAAGAAGTAGGGTTGTTGATCTTTAGTATACGTTTTGCAACTCCTTCAATTTCCTTGCTATTGGAAATCTCAATAGAACCGGCTCCGGCAAAACCGTCAAAATATAAGGTTTTCCACGGTCGCTCTTTCATGATTTGCAGATAGGCCTGAGCATATTTCTCTACAATTTGTGCCTTTTGCTCTGTCCAGCTTCCGCCAAAAGTCGTCATTTTAATGCATCATTTCCCTTATCAGGCCAACCACTTTTCCCTGAATGGACCAGTCACCCCGGGGGTGTATATCGGGATAGGCATCGTTTTCGGCTTTTAAATAGGCGGAGCCGTTATCGTTGATCAAACGCTTGACGGTAACCTCGTCATCCACCAGAGCCACGATGATATCCTTATTATACGCCTTGTTGGCCGATTGTACCACCACCAGGTCATTTTCAAAAATTCCGGCGTTGATCATGCTGTCGCCGCGAACCTTCAGGGCAAAATAGCGTCCTTCGCTTTTTATCATCTCACGGGGAATGGATACGTAGCGCTCCACATTTTCCTCCGCCAGAACCGGAAAACCGGCGGCCACGCGGCCCACGAGCGGAATGGTGTAATCCGTGGCATTGCTTATGGCAAAATCCGGGTGGACTATGCGGATGGTGCGGGCGGAAGAGTCTTTTTCGATATAGCCCTTCTTAACCAGGCTGTCCACATGCTTTAAAATGGCATATTTGGATTTGATGTTCAGCCGGTCGGCCAGCTCCTGATAGGTGGGGGAATAACCTTTATCTCGGGTAAGGTCGGCGATAAGGGTTAATATTTCTCTTTGACGGTCGGTGAGGTTACGGCTCATTGGGTGTACCCCTGTTTAAATATACAATAGTACACCAAAAATAAACCCGCGCCGTTATTTATGCAAATAAAAATAAATATATTGACGAACGCGGAACCGGTAGGTATGGAAGAACTACCGGCTTTTTAATCGTGGGTCTGTGTTAATACAGAAGATATTTATGCCGTTGCCGCCGGAATTTTTCCAGACCATGGCGGATCAGGGGGAGCAGCTCTTTCCAATCACCGCCCTTTTCCAAAACACCGCGGATGTGGTCGCTGCCGGCCAGGCGGTCAAAGCCTTTGGGCCTGAAGCTCAGGGTTTCGGGATGAAGCTTTTTTACCACAAGCAGCAGGCGCAGGGCCGTGGAGAAGGGTTTAAAGCGTTGACGGTCGGTTATCTTAAGATAGATGCCGTTGCAGCGTTGACCCTCATATTTGGGATGATGCGCTTTTCCCGGAATGTGCACGGGGGTAAAAGCGGTATCAACAAAGCTTACGCCGGGAAGTTGTAAATCATTCAGCAGACGGGCGGCCCGGGCGCTGTTCAACCAGGGAGCGCCGCTAAGCAGAAAGGGGCTGTCCGTGCCGCGCCCTTCGGAAAGGTTGGTCCCCTCGATCAGACACATACCGGGATATACGGTGGCAATCTCCAATGAGCTCATATTGGGGGAAGGAGCGATAAAGGGCAGGCCGGTTTGGTCATACCAAAGGTCGCGCCGGTAATTTTTTAAGGGAATCAGGGTCAGTTTCAGGCTGTCGGCCACCCAGCCCTCGCCCTTGAACATACGGGCCAGCTCGGCCACGGTCATGCCATGCCGGGCGGCAATGGGGAAGCGTCCCACAAAGCTGCTGGTATCGTTAACCGCGCCCTGTACAAATTCCGCCGTAATGGGATTGGGACGATCCAGAACAACCAGAGGGATGCCCAG
>JALXBH010000060.1 GCA_026991535.1 Calditrichia bacterium
AATATCAGGATGTACCCGTTGAGGAAAAAGAGCGGCTGTTTCAGGAAGTGAAAGCCGACATGCGCTGGCATACCACGCTCTACGGTTGTTATGAGTGCGGTATTTGCGTGGCCGCCTGTCCCTCCGCTCGTTTTTATGACTTCAGCCCGCGTGTTTTCGCTCAGGTGATGGCCCGTGAAGATGTACACACCTTTTATGAGCTGCTTAACGACAGTATGTGGGATTGCTCGCAGTGCTTTTCCTGTACCCGTTGCCCGAGGCAAAACAGTCCGGGAGGCATTATTACCATAATGCGCGAGGTAGCCGTGAAAAACGGCATGCAGTCAGCCAAAACCGCGTTGCAGGCCTATAGCCGTATCATCTATAAGGTGATGAGCACCGGAACCCAGGTTGCGCCCGATATGCTGCAACCGGACTTTTTCCCCGACTGGGGCCCGGATGTGGTCAAAGTGTCCGAAAACCTGGAGACGTGGCGCCGGGCTATTCCGCCGGAGACGCTGCACACCACCGAACTGGCCTGGGATGTGAGCGAGCAGACCCAGTTGGAGCTTTATCTGATCTGGAAGCTTTCCGGTAATCTCGATATGATCGAAACCCTTGACGAGGGGATATTTATGATCCTAACCGAGGTGATGGAAGAGCTTTTGGAAGAACATGGTTACGATCTGGATGAGGTTGAAGTACTCGTCTAATAAACATAAATGAGTTGAAGAGCTGAAAATGCCGCATCTTTTCAGTTGGCTTCACCAAAGGAGGATGTATGTTGGCTCGGCAAACCCTGCAACTCATTAAAACACGTCGTACGTGTCGTTCTTTTGACAAATATAAAGAGGTGGATGAAAACAAGCTGGATAATATACTGGAGTCAGCCATTTGGGCGCCCCTGAGTATATACCAGTTACAAGAGCGCAAGTTTGTTTTGTTAAAGGGCAAGGCGCGGGAAAAAGCCGCTGCCGTGATTGTAAAAGACCCCACTATACTGAAGTACATGCGCTATATGTATGATCATCAGCCCTGGGGTAGGGATGATGACTGGGAAAACAAGGCCATCGATTTTGCGGCGGATTTGGGAAGCGCTCCGGTGATGGTGCTGGCCTTAACGCAAAAAAATGCTAACCGCCATAAAATGGAGCATAACCTGGCCACCATGTGGTGCGCGGCGCAAAACATGATGCTGCAGGCTCATGCGGAGGGTCTCGATTCCGGCGTGGTCACCTTTGCCTCGGAAAAAGTAAAAAAACAATTGGTGGAACTGACGGAACTGGATTCTGAAAAATGGGAACCGGTTTACATTCTCAATCTGGGAGAATCCCGCGAAGACCCGGCCCCGATGGATCGCCACCGTGAAAACGTGATAATTGTTAAGGAAAATTAAAAACCCTGAAGGGGGAGCCTATGTCATCTAAGCTTAATGTGATAAATCCCGGCCCGACTAAAGCGAAAGACCGCTTTTTTGACCGCAAGGGAGAAATACCCACGGAATACTTCAAGGATCAGTTGTTCGATCTGGAGGCCAAAGGGGAAATTATCGTCCATCGCATAGAGGAAGGTAACTATGTTGAGGTGGATACCAAATATGGTCGTAAAAAGAAAATCCCCATTCAGAACACCTGGCATCATAAATCCTGTGGACAGTGCGGGCATATCCCCGGCTATTCCACATCCATTTTCTGGCTGCACCGTCAGTTGGGCTATAATTATTACGATCCAAAGGATCAGACCTCCTGCACCGCCTGGAACTATTACGCCTCATCGGCTTCCAACTCCGCGGCGCAGGCGGCCATAGCCATACGTAACTTTGCCCAGGCCTATCAGGATGGGTACTTTCCCCTGATTCACTGCGGTACCAGCTATGGCCACTATAAGGAAACCCGCAACGAAATCCTGCATCATCAGGGGTTGCGTGATCAGGTGCGACGCATTCTGGACAAACTGGGTAAGCCCCTGGTTTTCCCGGAAGAGATCGTCCACTATTCCGAGTGGGTGCACGCCATGCGCGATAAGATCAAGGCCCGCCAGAAGCTGGATTTGAGCAATGTGGTGGTGACGGTACACCCCGCCTGCCACTATCATAAGCTGGTGGTGGAAGACGCCATTTATGACCGCGATCTGTATGACGGTCAGCGTACGGCAACCGTATCGGGTATTGTAAAAGCCCTGGGTGCCGACCTGCAGGACTATTCCACCTGGCATGACTGCTGCGGTTTCGGTTTCCGTCATATTCTGGTGAGCCGGGACTTCTCCCGCTCCTTTGCCACCCTGCGTAAAATCGAACGCATGAAGGAAGAGG
>JALXBH010000061.1 GCA_026991535.1 Calditrichia bacterium
CGGATATCTCCTCCACGGTATACCAAAACCAACAGAAGTTCCGTGTTGTGATAGACCCGCAAAATCAGTTTGATGAACGCAATGAGTATAACAATATTGTTGAAAAAAATCTGCAAACCGATAATATTTGGCTGGATTACCGGCTGGGGACGTCAAACGACGGTGTGGTCAATGATACACTGAATCTTTTGCCCGGCTGGCGTCTGTATGCCGCCCCTAACGCCCTGAGCGCTTCCAGTGTGATTAGTATTAAGCAAAAGGATATTACCGATTTCCTGATGTATAATGATCAAAAGGATCTTAAGTATGTTCACACGGGCGATCTTTCCGATTCCCTGTTTTACGATGTAAAAATCAGGAATTCCGTTTCTTCGGTAAACAAACCGGTTGAACTGATCACCTCCATAAATGCTTCGCACTATTCGGAAGTGGAACTGGAGGCCATCTCCTTTTTCCGCTTTAATCCGGAGCTGGGTTTATGGGTAAAGCTGCCTACTTCTAAAAATGGCAACAGTATTACAGGATATGTTTCGGGGAATGGTTTGTACGGTGTTTTCAGCTTTAAGGATGCCAAGGCGCCTCAAATCGAGATTACCGCCAACGGCAGGCCGTTAAGAAACAATATGCTGGTGCGTTCCCGTCCGGCCCTGGCCTTTTTACTGCAGGATGAAAACGGCGTTGATCTCAATGGCAGTTTAAGTATAAAGCTGGATAACGTCCCCCTGGATAATGCGGATATCGTGTTGCCGGATACCATAGAGAGTGCCAATAGCATTGCCGTGTTGCTTTCACCGGAGTTCGAGCGGGGCAGTCATTCCCTCAGTGTATCCATCTCGGATATCAATGGCAATGTGCAGGAAGTGGAGCGTGTGTTTAACGTGTCTGCTTCCAATGATCTTATCGTTCATGGTAACTATCCCAACCCCTTCGCGGAAAGCACCATCATTTCTTATACCAACAGCTTTACCGGGCCGCTATCCCGTCTGACCGTACGTATTTATACCGTTTCCGGTCATCTGATACGTTCTAAGCAGCTACACGCGCCAAACAATGTGGAAAGCGATGATAAGCTGCTGGACACCGGGTATCATGAATTGGAATGGGATGGCTCCGATGACAATGGCAATGACGTTGCCAACGGCGTTTATTTTGCGCTTATCAAGGCTGAGTTTGAAGACCAGTTTACCGGTAAGAAATTTAATGTGACCAAGAAACTTAAAATAGCGCGGCTGCAATGAGAAAATTATTAATCCTTTTGATTATTTATACAGGGAGCCTTAGTGCCGGGGAATATGCCGGTTCTTTTTTGGAACTGGGCGTTGGCGCCAAGGCCCTGGGAATGGGCAGCGCCTCGGTGGCGATTGCCGACGATGCCTACGGCTGGTATTGGAACCCCAGCGGACTGGCCTTTATTGAAACCTTTCAGGCGGCATCCATGTATGCCAATCTGTTCGACCAACAGGAAAGCCAAAGCTTTGTTAGCGCGGCCATGCCAATCTTTGGCGGTGTTACCGTCTCCGCTTCGTGGATGCGGCTTAGTGTGGATGATATTCCGCGCTATCCCGGTTTTAATCCCGATGATGACCGGGTGAACGGCGATCAGTTTGATCAGCTTATCGGAGAGCCTACCGGTTATTTTTCCTCCGCCAGCGATGCTTTTGTATTCAGCTTTGCAAAGTATAAACAGGTATTGGTCGACTTAGGCTGGCAATATTTTGAGCTGCCGATAGATTTCGGCTTTGGCGGTAATATTAAAGTGATCCGGGAAAGTATCGATACCAACTCCGGCAACGGTATCGGCGTGGATTTGGGTATGATCATCAAGCTTGGTCTGAATGATGTGTTTAATGACGAAAATTATGGTAAATTGGTTTTCGGCGTTAACGCGCAGGATCTGTTTGAAACCAAGCTGACTTGGAATACGCCTTCAAAAAGAACCGATGTAATTTCCCGAAATTTTAAATATGGCTTTGCCATTATCCAACCCTTGGATTTTCTGAGCAGCCAGTTTACCTTTGCCTTTGATCTGGACAGCCGTTACGAAGGAGCCAGCCATTTTGGAGCGGAGTTTTTGTACGATCAGCTCATTGCCCTGCGCGCCGGACTCAATGAAAGCAATTTTACGGCAGGCATGGGTTTATATGTTTGGAAGTTGCGCACGGACATAGCTTATCAAAGCCATGATCTGGGAAATACATACAGGATATCACTACTGTTTCAATTATGAGATTAATCATATTTCTATTACCCGTGTTGGGAATGTTGGGCGCATGTACGCCCACGGGAACCGAAACGTCTAAAGCGCCCGATCCGCCGAAAATGGTGCAAAAAGAGGTTGGTGCGGATACAACCCTTGCCGAGCGTGGCATTGACGCCGAGGCCCGCCGGGAAAACGCCATTCGCATTATGTGGTACCGTCAACCCGCCACACAGGGGGTGGTCCGTTATAAAATATACCGTTCCCAGGATGCGGACGGTTTGGCCAATTACCGTTTTATCGGCCAGCAGGAGGCGGAAAACAGCGAGGACACCACCTTCGTGGATTTGGACTCCTTATCGATTTTTACAAAATATTTCTATTTTATTACCGCTGTAAATGAAGAGGGAAAAGAGAGCTTGCCTTCGGATACGGTTTGGTATAATTTACTGCCCAAGGCCACACCGGGTTTTCCCAAAGGGCAGGTTTTTAAACCGGACAGTCTGGGTTTTACCTTTAATGTTCCCTCGGATGCATTTCCCAATGGCTATATTTTTCGCATAGAACGACTGATTGGCGCAAATTTCCGGGAATTGGTCTATCTGTATATGGAAAATCCCCTGCAGGGCGGATTTGGACAAACACAGTATACATACACGATGAATAACAAAGAATTACAGATTTTTGAAGATGACATTGAATACAGATGGCGTATTGACTTACTGGCCGGAGACCCGCTGCACAACGGATCGGAATCGGACTGGGCTACGTTTTCTATTGATTGGGGTAACTAAATGAAAAAAACGCTACTGATTTTATTGATATTTTTTGCATTTAACTTTTCCTTTGGGCAATCTTTTGATCAGGTACCGCAATTTAACGCGGCATCTTCGCAATTTTCTGATAAACCTGCTCAATATATCCTCGGAAGTGGCGATATACTTCTTGTAAATGTCAATTTATGGGGGCATGTTGGCCGGCCGGGTATCTACAGTATTCCCAGTTTTTATACGTTGATCGATTTAATCTCATCAGCGGGAGGGCCCCTGAGCACGGCGCGCATGAACGATGTGCGCATTGTACGAAAGAACCAGGAAGTCATTAAGGTTGACATCGAACAGTTCCTGAAAACAGGTGATAACAGTCTTCTGCCGCAACTGCAACCGGGAGATACAATCATTGTTGCCGGAAGTATTCAGGATATTTTTTCAAGATTTGTCGGATTAATGCGAGATTTAGCTATTATTGCAAATGTGTTTGTTTTGGCATCACGTGTGAAATAGTTTCTTATTACGTGGTTTTTGTTTAAATTTTTCAACTTTACGCTTAAAAAAAGACTGTAGGAGTCTTGAATGAAAAAGAACATTGTTACAATTCTGAGTTTTTTCATATTGGTTCAGGTGTCTTTTGCCCAGTTACCCAATGGCGAAAGGACATTTTATTATACTCAAACCGGACGTACCTATGAACCGGGACAGTTGGGTATATACAGTGAAATGAGCTTCTACTCCAAGGTCGGGGATTTTATCGGCCAGGGATTGACTCCGGCCAATTTTCAGGCTGTAAACTATTGGCTGGTGGCCGGAAATGCCGTTTTTACCTATGGTATTATGGATCATCTGGACGCGACCCTTGCCGTGCGCGCCTATCAGGATACCCATAAGGGGGACGGCTATAATGTGCCCGACGATCTCTTTTTAACGATAAAGGCGGGGGGCTTTAAGTTTGGCCGCAATCATTTTTCCCAGGGGTTTTTAACAAGTTTTCGTTTCCCGACGGGAAAGGATCATAACTATCCCTTTACCGAATTCGCGCCGGCTTCGTTTCAATATGCCTTTATGTATGCCGTATCCTATTACGCCGACCCCTATTTGCCGGAACGTGGCTTTAACGCACACTTTAACGCCGGCTGGTGGAACTATAATGAATTGGGAACCACGCTTTATACCTATCCCAATGGCAACACGTTGAATGCTACGGTAAATTCAAGCGATTTCAGGATGGCCCTTGCTTTTAGCTATCCCACCGGTCTGTTTGATTTTCGCATGGAACTGACGGGTATTTTGTTTATTCAGCAACCCGATCCCTATGTTTATAGCGCGGAGGAGTGGGCCTTTATTTCTCCCAGCATCCGTTACAAACCTTTTAAGTGGCTCTCCACGGATTTTGGAATGGATTTTCGCGTCTCTCCCGCGGAGCGTAATAATACCAGTGGTATCCCCGATATCAGCTCCACCGTGGATTTGCCGCCAAACTTTCCGGACTGGCGGGTGCATATGGGTTTCAATATTAACCTGAATGTATTGTCGTCCGAGAAAACCAACGTGGTGAATTATCAGCAGGCTAAGGCCAGGCAACAGGTAGAGTTATTTGAAACGGTCATCGAGGAAAAGGAAAAAGCCGAAGCCGTACAAGATGAAATTGAAAATCTCAGAAGTATCCGCAAGGATGCCGAAAAGGAAATAGAAGAACTGAAGAAATTATTAGATGATGAATAAAAACGTCTCTATCATGTTTAGGAGGTCGCAATGAAAAGAATCAGCTACTATCTGCTGATAAGCGCACTTTTTTCATTAACTTTTGCTCAGGCGCCGACAGGCAGTAAAAGTTTATTAAATACGCAAACGGCACGTACTTTTGAGCCCGGTCGCTTTGAGGTACGCACGGATATGAACTTTTTTACCAAACTGGCTGAGTTTGTTGGTAATCAAACCCTTAAGCCGGCTAACTTTAGAGCTGCCAACTATTGGCTGGTTAACAGCGCGCTGGCTCTGACCTACGGTGTTGTGGATCATTTTGATATTACGGTGGTTCCCGGTATCTATCAGGATACTCATACGCCGAATGAATACAATCTGCCCGACGATATCCGTGTGTTCGCCAAGGTTGGTTCCTTTGATTTCGCCAACAGGAGCATGTATGCCGGTTTTACCGTGGGTACACGCTTTCCCCTGGGCGAGGATCATAACTATCCCTTTACCTATTATGCCAGCGGCGCGGTGGAGTATGGCGTAAGCGGTATTCTTTCCTACTATGCCGATCCCTATCTGCCGGATCGCAGCATGAATGCTCACCTGACCTTGGGCTGGTGGAACTATAACGAAGCCGGAAATGAGGTCTATAAGGATAAATTCGCCACGGTAAATTCCAATGCTCTTAACTATGCCGTGGGTTTTGTTTATCCCACCGATATGTTTGATTTTCAACTGGAAGTCTTTGGACTCACCTATTTGACCCAGCCGGATGAATTTGTTTATGCCCGTGAAGACTGGACCTATGTAACCCCGAGCATTAAGTATAAGCCCTTTAGCTGGTTTAATTTTAACCTGGGCGTTGATATTCGCGTAAGCGCCGATGTGGATGAAAGCGTGGGTATCAATAACTATGAAAACGTCGGTCTGCCGAACTACACCGCCTGGAAGGCGCATCTGGGTTTTGAACTTACCCTGCTGCCCTTAACGGACGCCGTGGGTAACAGTCCCGCCGCCGTTCAGCAAAAGCAATTTAACAAGCGTGTTGAGTTCTTTCAGGAAATCATAGAAGAACGGGAAAAGTCCGAAAATATTAAGGAAGAACTTGATAAGCTTCAGGATGAACGTGAAGCCGCCGAACAGGAATTGGAAGAATTAAAACAAATCCTGGAAGAAGAGGGCGGGGACTACTAATCCCAACCGATTTACCAAAAAGCTGTCCGTTACCGGGCAGCTTTTTTTATTTATATCGCACTTTTCTTGCCTGCATTTTTTATATCCCCTAAATTACCCCTCTTTTATCAGCAACCATAAAGAAACAACTATGAATAACGACCTTGTACAATCATATAAATCCTTAACACTAAAGCTCACGGAACTCCGGAGGCATCTTTGACCTGGACAACAAGGAAAAGGAGCTAAAGGAGCTAGAAGCGCAAACCGCAGCCGATGGATTTTGGGATGACAAAAAAGCGGTTAAAAAAGTATATGCGGAAATAAATGCCCGCAAGGATTGGATTGAAGCCTGGAATACGGCGAAAGCTTTTGCCGATGATGCCCAGATTTTGCTGGAAATGGATGAGGAAGAACCCGATCCCGAGATTGAGAAGGATTTTGAACTGGCGGTCGCCGGGCTGAAAAAGACCCTCTCCGAGCTTGAGTTTAAGCGTATGCTGGGCGGCGAACATGATAAGAACAATGCTATACTGACCATCCACCCCGGAGCCGGAGGTACGGAAAGCCAGGATTGGGCGGAAATGCTTATGCGCATGTATTTGCGCTATTCGGAACGGAAGGGCTTTAAAACGGAAATAATGGATCTGCAATCCGGCGACGAAGCGGGCATAAAAAGCGTTACCATAGAAATTCAGGGGAGTTATGCCTATGGCTATCTGAAAGCTGAGGCCGGCGTACACCGGCTGGTAAGGATATCGCCGTTTGATTCGAACAAAAGACGACATACATCGTTTGTATCGGTGTTTGTGTTGCCCGAAATCGACGAAAATATCGATATTGAAATCAATCCCGCCGATTTACGTGTGGATACCTACCGGGCCAGCGGGGCGGGCGGACAACATGTCAACAAAACGGATTCCGCCATTAGGATCACACACCTGCCCACGGGCATTGTGGTGCAATGTCAGAATGAGCGCTCCCAGCACCAAAACAGGGCCAATGCCATGAAAATTCTGGCGGCCCGGCTTTATCAAAAGCAGCTGGATGAGCAGAGGGAAAAATATAAGGAGATGGAAAGCTCGAAAAAGGATATTGCCTGGGGCAGCCAGATTCGCAGCTATGTTTTTCATCCCTACAACATGGTAAAGGACCACCGTACCAATGAGGAAACCAGTAATACACAGGCGGTAATGGACGGCGATATCGACGCCTTTATCAAATCCTTTCTTGTAAATTTTGGAAACAGTTAAGCGGAGAAAACAGTGGAAGATGTTAATCAACTTGTAAAAGTACGTAAGGAAAAATTACAACAACTGTATGAAGAGGGGATCAACCCTTATCCCTATTCATTTGATCGTACCCACCAATCGGCAGAAGTGGTGTCCCGTTTCGGGGAACTGGAGGGCCGGGAAGTGGCTGTAAGCGGACGGATTATGACCGTGCGTAAAATGGGCAAGGCAAGCTTTTGCCATATTCAGGATATGCAGGGACGCATTCAGCTCTATGTTGCCCGGGATGCTGTCGGTGTTGACGCCTATACTATGTTCAAGGGATTGGATATCGGTGACTTTATCGGCGTTCGCGGAACGGTTAAAAAAACAAAAACAGGCGAAGTTTCGGTGTTTGCCGCAAGTCTTGAGCTGCTTTCAAAATCCATTAGGCCCCTGCCGATCGCCAAGGAAAAAATCGAGGATGGTAAAAAAGTTGTTTATGATCAGTTTGTGGACAAGGAGCTTCGTTACCGGCAACGCTATGTGGACCTGGTGGTAAACCCCGATGTAAAAGAGGCCTTTGTTAAACGATCGAGAATCATTACCGCCATGCGGGATTTTTTAAACAAGCATGATTTTCTGGAAGTGGAAACGCCTGTTCTGCAGCCTATATACGGCGGCGCGGCGGCGCGACCCTTTAAAACACATCACAATGC
>JALXBH010000062.1 GCA_026991535.1 Calditrichia bacterium
TATATCTGGTAAAGCCTTCTCCATTTTGTATATTAGACGAAGTAGACGCCCCACTGGATGATGTGAATATCGGGCGCTTTACCGAAGCACTGAAAAGCTTTACAGACAAAACCCAATTCATGGTGGTTACCCATAATAAACGCACTATGGAAGCGGCTAAAAATATGTATGGGATCACCATGGAAGAGGAAGGAGTATCTAAAATTGTATCAGTCTCTTTTGAATAAAACCCTGGTCTGGTTGACCACGTTGTTTCTCGGCCTGCAGGCACAGATGGCTTTTTTGCCCATAAGCGCGGATTATGCTAACTTCAGCAACAACGACAGTACCGCTTATGTAGAGTTCTATCTCTCCTTTTATCAGGGAAACCTGCAATACAGGCAAACCGAAGACAGCCTGTACGCCCAGTTCCGAACGGAATTGAGCATCACCCAGAACGGTGACTCCATCTACCAGAACTATCACCTTTACAAATCTCTGGCCAGGGATACCTCGGAGTTAAAACTCTTCAGCCAATACAACGATATATTTAAAACCGTTCTAAAACCCGGTACTTACCAGGCCAGGCTTAAGCTGTACGATATCCTGGCCAAGCGCACCGGAGAATATGAACTTACCGTTTTTGTGCCGCGTATAGGCGAGGGCCTGTCTCTTTCAAGCATTCAACTGTGTTCCAGCATAAAAAAAGCGGGAGGCCCCAGAGGACTTTTTGTCAAAAACGGTATGACGGTGATGCCAAACGCCCAAAACCGCTTTGACCCGATGCATCCCATGCTGTACTACTATGTGGAGTTATACAACCTTAAAAACATGCCGGGCTACAATATTCAGTACAACATCCTCTCCATGGATGGGGACACCGTTAAAAACGGCCCCCTGCGCAACCGGAAGGTGATTAATAACAACCAGGTGGAAATTGACGGTTTCAATACCATGGCCCTGCCGGCGGGTATTTATAACCTGGTTGTCGATGTAAAGGGCGCCGATGGAAACAGTGCCACGCGTATAAAAAAGAAATTTTCCGTTACAAAATACAAGAAAAGGAAGAAGGTCAAAACCGCCGGAGACAACGCTCTGCCGGAAATGAGCCAGATTTTTGTCGCTATGTCCGAGGATGAGCTGCGTGACGAATACAAGAAGGCCCGTTATTATGCCACAGCCGAAGATGATGCTCTATATGAACAGTTGGAGGGAGCCGATGCCCTGAGAACCTTTTTAACCCGGCTCTGGCAACGCATTGACAAGCAAAACAATGTTCCACCGGGACAAAGCCGCCTGCAATTTTTGCAGCGGGTAGAAGAAGCCAACGCCCGTTTTACGCGGGGTGGCAAGCCGGGCTGGAAGTCGGATTTTGGCCGTGTGCTGATCGTTTACGGCAAGCCTGATGAAATAGACCGTTTTGACAGTAATTCCTCCGGCAAGCCGTATCAGATATGGAAATATAACCAGATTCAGGGCGGCGTTATATTCGTCTTTGTGGATCGCAACGGTTTCGGACGATATGAGTTGATTCACTCCACCCACCGCAAGGAACTGCAAAATCCCTATTGGGAAAATGAGATCAACAACAATAGCGGCAATAACTATTTTGGGAATTAACAAAAACGAAGGGTAAAATCATCTCCTGGCGCGGCGAACTCTCCGTCGCGCTTTTTTTATATCTTCTTATAGGTCCAGCGGTTCTTATTGCGGAAATCTTCCCCCCAATGCAGCTTTTTGCTGAGCACGCTAAAAAAGCGCTGATGCTCCATTTTAACCAGTTTAACGGTATGCTCGCTACGCTTAAGCTCCATAAGCGTGCCGCTGGGAAAGCTGCCCTGTTCCGTTCCGTCCCGGTAAATATTAAAGGAATCGGCCTCGGTATAGACAACTATTTTCAGCTTCATATCGTCCGGAATGATAACCGGCCTGTTGGTCAGGGAATGGGGGCAGATGGGGTTTATCACAAAAACGCGCGCGCCCGGTGCCACAATGGGCCCGCCGTTTGATAGGGAATGGCCCGTGGAACCCGTGGGCGTGGACACAATCAAACCATCGGCAATATAATTGTTAAGCGCCTCTGTATCGATGTGTGTTTCTATTTGTATCACCCGGGCAAAACCGGCCTTGTCGATAACAATATCGTTAAAGGCCCTGAATTTTTTATCCGTCTCCGGTAAATAACAGCTGATCTGGCTGCGTTCATCAATAAAAAACCGGCCTTCAAGATAATTTTGAATATGATCGGTCAGCTTATCCGGCGGCGTATCGGCAATAAAACCCAGGCCGCCCAGATTTACGCCCAGCATACGTATATCAAAGCGCTTCATCTTGTTTATGGTGCGCAACAAAGTACCGTCCCCCCCAAGGGTGATGATCAGCTCCGCATCCTTAAAAATTTCGCTGTCGCTCTGTGTCCGTATTTTCCTGAAGTTATTTTTTATGTATGGCGAATCGTATGTACATATGCGAAAATCGGCAGGCGGCGCGGTTCCCAGAATCCAGTCATCCAGTTTACGCACCAGACGGTCGATATTTTTTTTGCGGGGATTTACAAGTATGCCAATGACTTTGGTCAAAATAGTTCTGTCCTATTCGAAGTCTTCTTCTTTTAAAGTACCGTCGCTTTTCCCGGTCACTTTCTTTATTTTTTGTTCCGCGCTTTTCAACTCGCCCCGACAAAAATCTATCAGGGTATAGGCCTCTTCATACAGCTTAATGCTTTTTTGCAGGGAAGCCTGTCCCTCCTCCAACGTTTCAGTGATCTCTTCCAGACGTTTTAAAGCCTGTTCAAATGATTTTTTTGCGGGCATCTTACATTATCCTCTTTTCCGAATACCGGGTAACCGTGCTTTCAACGCTACCGTCACTTAGCTCCGTTGTAATGATATCCCCCTCGGAAAGATTGCTAACGGAGCTTATGATTTTTCCATTTTTTAAAGTTAAGGAATATCCCCGGGCCATCAAAGTTTTAGGATGGGTTGCGCGCAGGGACAGCTCCAGTTTTTCCAGACGTGTGCGCGTTTCCTGCATTTTTACGCTTATGGCGTTTTCCAGACGGGACTGTATGCCATCCAGATACTGATGATGCTGGAAAAGCTGATCATCCCAACGGCGCAGGGCATGGCTTTTTTCCAGGTGTTCTATCTGCCGCCGGCGGACGGCAAGGCCGTTGTCCACGGCCTGACGCAGACGCGTCTCATAGTCCCCTAGCTTGCCGATCAAAGCATCTTTATCCACTACCGCAAGTTCGGCGGCGGCCGAAGGCGTTGGCGCCCGCATATCCGCAACAAGATCGGCAATGGTATAATCAATTTCATGGCCCACGGCGGAAACAACGGGAATATGTGAATGAAATATCGCCTCGGCGACCTTTTCCTCGTTAAAGGCCCACAGGTCTTCCAGAGAGCCGCCGCCCCGCCCCACGATGATAACATCGCCCAGCTTGTGCCGGTTACACAAATTAATGGCCCGGGCAATTTCCCCCGGCGCCCGCTCTCCCTGTACGGCAACGGGCAGGATAACAACATCCACATAGGGCGCTCGTCTTTTCAGCACGTTCAGCATGTCACGAATGGCCGCGCCGGTCGGCGAGGTGATTAGCACTATACGCCGGGGAAAGTCGGGTAAAGCCTTTTTATGGGCTTCATCAAACCAACCCAAAGCGTAAAGCTTACGTTTTAACTGCTCAAATGCAATTTGCAGGGAGCCTGTCCCGACGGGTTCCGCCTCCAGTACGTCAAACTGATATCTTCCGGCGGGCGGGTACACCTTAACATTGCCCAACACACGTATACGCATGCCGTCTTCAAGTTGAAAGGGCAACTTTTGAGCCCGGCTTCGCCACATAACCGCGGAAAGCTGGGCGGATTCATCCTTTAGGGAAAAATATAAGTGTTGTGAGTAATGGCGCTTATAATTGGAAACCTCGCCTTCCAACCACAGGGTGGGCAGGCTTGTTTCCAAAAGATTTTTTATGGTATGCGTTAATTCAGAGACGCTATATATATTTTTTTCCATTAAAAAAAGGAAAATAAGGTTCTTAACAGAACCTTATTTTTTCTTTTTATGACGATTTTTTCTGAGGCGTTTTTTCCTCTTGTGTGTTGCCATTTTGGCGCGTTTTCTTTTTTTACCGCTAGGCATAAAGATATTCTCCGCTTTTGGTTTTAGTAATTACGATTGAGATTTTATTTGTTCAACAAACTTCCGCGCGGCCTGGGCCTCTCGGGAATCCGGGCTGACTTTTAGCAGTTTTTCCCAGGCCTTTACCGCCTTATTTTTATCACCCGTATTGTAATAAACGATGCCAAGGTTGTAAAGTCCCTGAACATGATCGGGACTTATTTTCAAAGCCTGGTTCATATATTTCAGGGCGTTATCAAAATCCTTGATGTTATAGTAAGCCACGCCAAGGTCTATCAGAACACTGGGGTTTTTATCATTCACGCTGATGGCGGTGGTGTAATAACCGATGGCCTGCTCAAAACGGCCGATATCAAAATAGTTATTACCCATTTCAACATTCAGTTCATAATTTTTAGGGTCTTTTTCCAAAGCGGCCTTGGCCGCCATCACCTTTTGCATCACAGCCGGAGGAGGAGCTCCCTGAGCCGGGGCCGCCTTGCTCTCCGTTGTTTTTTTCAGCTTATCCAGATATTCCTGGCGGTTTTCCGTGATCACCCAAAAAACAACCAGCAACGACAGCACAAGCGTAAGACCGAGATAAAACATGGAGTTTGAATTCCCGGACGTATCCTGCGTGTTTTTGGCCGGAGCCTTTTTCATTTCCTTTATTTCGGGAAGAGCGTTGCCGCATTGTGAGCAGAACCGCGCCTCTAGTGAATTTTGCGCCCCGCATGAGGGACAAAATATTTTGTCCATTATATCTTTCCGTTGCAAAGTTTTTAAGTTACGAAGAATAGTGCACTTAGTCAATCAATTGCTAAGGCCTTTCTTCTTTTGGAGTTCGCTATAATCCCTGTTCTTTCCGCGTTTTTTTGTGCCGGCGAAAAAAGGCTAAATTTACCATGAACTTTCCGCGCCCTATCGACACTCCGACTTTATAACCCGTTTTTTATTTAATTGTTTGAAATTTTTAGCTTCTCTCCGGGACGAATACGCGAACCGCGCATTTTATTCATCGCTTTTAACTGCCTGATGCTTATTCCATATTTCAGGGATATGTCCCACAGCGTATCGCCGGGCCGCACAGTGTAAAAGGTTCCGCTCTCTTCTTCCGGCGTTTTTGCTTTTTGGGATGCCAATGATTTTTTATGAACGTAAATCGTCAGCTTTTGTCGTGGATAGATATTCTGCCCATAATACAAACCATTCCATCTCCGTATTTTGGAAGCCCGTGTATTGTAGTTCTCGGCGATCTCACCCAGGGTATCCCCTTTTTTAACTTCATAGATCACCTTATCGTATTCCGCGCTGCTTTCCGCTTGAGGGGTCCTGCTGTATCTACGGCTTTTGCGCTTTTTTGCCTTGCTCTTCGTTGAAGACTTATAGGCATAAAAATGCGCCTTGTTTTGCGGCACGGGAATAAGCAGATATTTTCCCGCACGGATCATGGTGCCGCGCAGTTTGTTGGTTTTCTTTATTACCGACATACTTGTGTGGTATTTGCGGGCAATGGTAGAAAGGGTTTCGCCGCTTCTTATCCTGTGACGTACCCAACTGCGCTTTTTATCATCGGGAATATTTTTATAGCGTTCCCTAAACAACTCCTTTTTGCCCTTGGGCAGATAAAGGGTAAAATCCTTTACACCCGGAGGCGTTACCCATCTTAAAATCGCGGGGTTTATCTCCTTGATATAGCTGTAGCTGGTATCTACGGCCTCGGCGATAACATTCAGATCGATGCTTTCCGAAACCAGTACCGTATCCACCTCCAGGGGCGGTTGTTTTTCTACATGAAAACCGAATTTTTCGGGATCATTGGCGATGATGGCCGCCGCCAAAAAAGTGGGCACATAGTTTCGCGTTTGACGCGGCAAACGTCTCAGTTTCCAGTAATCACGCGTATTGTAGCGCCGCATGTTGTATTCCACCCGCCTCGGGTTGCAATTATAGCCGGCCAGGGCCAGATACCAATGGCCGAAACGTTCGTAAAGGTCCGCCAGGTGATCCGTGGCCGCGTCCGTGGATTTTATAATATCGCGCCGCTCGTCAAACCACCAGTTATGCCGCAAACCGTAGTAGCGACCCGTGGCCGAAATAAACTGCCACATACCTACTGCCCGGGCATAGGAACGGGAACGGGGGTTAAATCCACTCTCGATCATAGCCAGATAGGCCAATTCCTCCGGAAGATTTTTTTCCCGTAGTACTTCTTTTATAAGACCTTCATATTTTCCGCTGCGTTCCAGCCATTTTGTAAAGACCCTCCGGCCCTTTGTCTGAAAATACTTTATGGCCAGACGCACCTTTTTGTTCAGCGTCAGAGGCATGGAACCGCTGGTATCCACATATTCCACCTGGCCGAATAAAATGGAGTCGGGAAAAGAGCGTTCCTCGATCTCGGTTATATCCTCGCGTATTTCCTCCGCCTCGGTGGCTTCCTTTTCCAGGCTGCTCATCAATAGACGGTAGCGTTCATCCGCCACGCCCTGCAGGCTGTCATAATAACTCCATACGGAAAGAGTTTCCCGGTCTTCATCACTAAAACGGGAGGCAATTTCAAACATATATTCCAGGCTATACCGGGCGGCAATGCTGTCCGCCTCGCTCAGATCGATACGGCTCTTTTTTTCCAGATAAATCATCGAGTCGATCATGCTCATCGATTTTTCGGCAAGCCACAAGGTATCGGGCAGGGTAAAGGAATACACCGGCGTCTCCTTATGGGGAACAACCATTTTCCGGGGACTTCCGCAGGCGGACAATAATACAATGGCAATAGTGAGCGAGAACAGGTAATATCGAATTTTCATACAGTTTTAATCTTATTTATAATGTTAGTGGTAGAACGGCCTTCCACAAAGGGAATGATGGCCACCTTTCCTCCACGGCTTTCCACAAAGTCCCTGCCGACGACCCCGGCGGGGGTATAGTCCCCCCCCTTTACCAGTACATCCGGTTTTACTTTTTTTATCAGATTCAGGGGAGTATCTTCCTCAAACAACGTAACAACATCCACCATCTCCAGGCGGGATAAAATAAAGCTGCGATCCTCCTGGTGAATATAGGGACGGGGCGCGCCTTTTAAGCGCCTTACGGAATCGTCCGAGTTCAGACCCAAAACAAGTATATCCGCCAGCTCACGGGCTTTTTCCAGGTAGGCAACATGCCCGCGATGCAGGATATCAAAGCACCCGTTGGTAAAGGCAATGCGCAATCCGGGTCGCTCCCGGCGCAAACCCTTTAAAAAGTCTTCGATCTCCTCCATGGGCAGAACAACATGCATGTCAGCTTAAATCCCTCAACTGTCCGGCGGAAACGGGCACAATCCCGATACGCCCCACCACCAGTCCCGCGGCCATATTGGCCAAAAGCGCGGCTTCCTTTTTATCCGCCTTGCCGCATACCGCAACGGTAAAGGTGGCAATTACCGTATCCCCGGCTCCGGAAACATCCGCTACCTGCCGGGCCCTTGTGGGAATATGCAACATTGTCCCGTCTTTTTCAAATAAACTCAGGCCGCGGGCCCCTCGCGTTATCAACACGCTGTCAGCTTCCAGCTTGCTCAACAGGGCACGGCCTGCCTTTTCCACCGCCTCGTTTTCATTAGGCAGTTCCACGGCCAGCGCCTGCGCTGTTTCGATAATATTGGGTTTAAAAACCGTTACATGGCGATAATCCATAAAGGAGTTGAACTTGGGGTCCACCATAACCGGTACGCCATGTTTTGCCGCTTCTTTTATGGCAAATTTAATTATTTCCGGAGTAAGAACGCCTTTATTGTAATCTTCCATAATAAGCGCGTCGGCTTTTTGCAGGCAACCGGCGAGCGCCTTTTGTAAGGCCGCGCTCTCGGCGGCGTCCGCGGCGGTGGTCACCTCCTTATCCACCCGCACCAAATGTTGATTGTCTCCGATCACCCGGGTCTTTACCGTTGTTGGCCGCGAAGCGGAACGCACAAGCCCCTGGGCATGTATGCCCCGCTTTGCAAACAGTTCCTCGCAGGTATGCCCCATGCGGTCCTCGCCGATAAGCCCCACCAGCGTTACGGCACAACCCAGCGAGAGAACATTCAGGGCCACATTGGCCGCGCCCCCCAGACGGACGGTTTCTTCCTTGATTTCCACAATAGGCACGGGCGCCTCGGGCGATATGCGTTCCACCCTGCCGGTTAGGTATTGATCGATCATGATATCACCGAGAACCACTATGTGCCGGCCGGCGGCTTCCCGCAATATCTCATCTATTCGTTTAGCGCTAATGTGCACGGGCAATCCTTGGAAATTTTAGGGTAAATGTTGTGCCTTTCCCCGGTGTGCTGCTTACCTGTATCTCTAACTCGTACTGTTCCACCACATCCTTAACCATGGAAAGTCCCAGACCGTTGCCCCGGGGCAGCTTTCCATCCGTTTCCTGATCATCAAAATGGGCCTTGGTGGTAAAAAAAGGATCAAACATTCTTTGCTGAACCTCTTCGCTCATGCCGGTTCCGCTATCGCTTACGGAAAGAAAAACCGACTCCCGGTCAAACCAGGTACGAATAAGAAGCCTGCGGGTATCACAGCCATACATGGCGTCTACCGCGTTTTGCACCAAAGCCGAAAGACACACGGAAAAGTCATAATAGATGCCCCGTATACCGGGAAGGCGTTCCGCAAGCTCCAGGGTGGTTTCTATATAATGTTTAAAGTATAAGTTGGCCTTGGAAAATTCCACCTCATCGCGCACCAGTTCATTAAGGTCGATATCCTCCTCTTCCCGCACCAGTTCGTTTTTGCCCTTTTTTATCAGATTGGATATCTGTTTACCCATGTGTTCCGTTTGTCGCAGGATCATGCGCGTTTCGGTGAGATCGGGGAATTTTATGCTGAGCAGCTCGGCATTGCCCTGGATAATAGAAAGAGGCGTATTGAGGTTATGGGCAATACCGGAGGCCAGCTGTCCGATAAGCGATAGATGGTATTCCTTGAAATACTCGCTGCGGTAGCGCATCTCCTTAACCCGGGACTCCATAATGGATGTTTGATCGTTAAAGGCGATAATAGCCCCGCTTTCTTCCTCAAAATCACTCGGGAAAAACCAGGCAAAAACCGGTACACCGGCCTCGTCGTCAAAGTGCTTAATTCTAAAGCGCAGGGATAGGTTTTTCTGATTTTTCAAAGTCTCATTCAAAACGCGTCTAAAGCTTTTCCTCTTTGAGGGATGCACTAATTCATATATATCGCCGTCAAAGGAGGAGCGTCCGATGAGGCCCAGAGCCATTTTATTTATAAACACCACTTTATCGCCGGCCACGGATATCAACCCAAAGGGAATATCATAGGCCAGGTTTTTATAATATCGGGCGGTTTTGTGAACAGCCTCCGTTTTGGCGGCCACTTCCCTTTCCAAACGCTGGGCATACTCTTCCTTTTCCCTGCGCAGTTGCTCCTTTTGAACGAGCACTTCATGATTTTTATGAGCGTTACGTACTACCTGTCCTATGGTTTCCAAACGGAATGGTTTGGTAATGTAATCAAATACCTTCATGCGGATAGCTTTTTGAGCATACTGAACGTCATCCCGGCCGGTAATGATTACAACGGATGATTGCGGAAAGGCTTCCTGAAATTTTTCGATAAAGTTCAAGCCGTCTTCATCCCCAAGAATCAGATCCACCAGGGCAACGGTAAAGGTGTGGTCGCGCAGGGCTTCCATAGCTCCGGACAGAGAGGCGCTGTATACGCAGGGGATATTTTTTCCCGCGAAGAAATGCTGCAAACTCTGGCCCACATGCGGATCATCATCCACAATTAGAACGGAAATGTTCATATCAGCCGTTTATCTTTTTTTCAATCCGGCTCTTCACAGAATCGGCCACAAATTCGATCAGCGTAAACAAAATAAGCACGATCAGGCCGGTATTAAAGATATAACGGTTAAAGATATCCAACAGGGGATTGTTAAAATAAGGCAATATCAGGATGGAGGCAAAGGCGATGCCAACGGTCCAGCTCATCGTTCGCAGCATAATTTTAAAAATGTGTTCCGTTTTTTCGCTGTACTCTTTTTTTTCGCCGGCTTTCGTTTTTTTGCTTTGTGCAGTTTGTTTCCTGGCCATGTCTTTCTTTCACTTAGTCCACGTTAAAAGGGGTTGTACTTACATTTCAACCAAAGGTTTAAATATTTATTGCAATAATCTCGTCAATAGCCCATGGCTTTTCCGTCCCGGCGCGGATCGCTCCAGCCCTGGATAAGTCCGTTTTGAATGAGAATACCCTGAACACTGGCCAGGGATTTAACATAGCGGATTTCATGCCCCTTGCCCCTGAAACGGGTTATGGTATCATCCGTAAAGCCCGGCTCTTCCAGAAAAACAACATCCGGTTTCCATTGGTGATGGAAACGGGGACTTTCTATGGCCGTGCGGATATTATAGCCATGGTCGATAACATTGGAAATGGTTTGCGCCACGGCGGTGATAATGCGCGAACCGCCCGGTGCGCCAACAACCATGTACAGGGTATCATGTAGCGTAACAATGGTAGGCGTCATAGAGCTGAGCATGCGTTTGCCGGGGTCTATCTGGTTGGCATAACTGCCCACAAGGCCGTATTGATTGGGAACACCCGGCTTTATACTAAAATCATCCATTTCATTGTTCAGCAAAAAGCCCGCGCCTTCCACCACGGCCTTGGCGCCATAGCCGCTGTTCAGGGTGTAGGTGTTGGAAACGGCATTACCCCACTGATCGACAATGGAGAAGTGCGTGGTTTCAAAAGACTCCTTCATCCAGGCTTCACTCGCGGCCACGTCATCCGAATTACGTGCGTGAAAGAGATCGATTTGACCACGGATATAGGCGGCATACTTTTTGGAAATCAGCTTTTTTACCGGAACGTCAACAAAGTCGGCATCGCCCATAAAGACAGCCCTGTCGGCATAGGCCTGTCTTTCGCTTTCCACCCACAGATGCATCAGGTCGGAGCTGTTAACCTTAAAGGCGCTCAGCTTAAAGGGTTCCAGCGTGTTAAAAATTTCGGCCATTACAATGCCTCCGCTCCCGGGCAGGGGCATGGAATAGATGTCGTAACCCCGGTAATTAAAATGCAAGGGCTCGCGCCACTTGGCTTTGTAGTTTTTTAGGTCTTTCAGTGTGATCATCCCGCCATTGCGTTTCATGTCTTCGGCGATCAACCGGGCGGTGGTTCCGCGGTAAAAATCATCCGCGCCCTCTTTGGCTATACGTTCCAGGGTAGCGGCCAGGTCTTTTTGCACCAGCAGATCAAAGGGTTCAAAGGGTTGGCCATCCCTGGTAAATATCTTACGCGATGAGGGGAAGAGGTTGAAATATTCCCGTCGCGCATTGATGGAGGCTGTTTTATGCCGGGAAAGCTTAAAACCCTCGCGCGCCAGTTTTATAGAAGGCGCCAGCAGATTACGCCAGGGACGGCTGCCAAAGCGCTTAAAGGCTTCCTGCAGGCCGGCCACCGTTCCGGGCGTGCCCGCCGCCTTGTACCCCAGCAAACTGGCGTCTTCAATCACATTGCCCTTGGCGTCAAGATAAACATCCTTATGGGCAGCGGCCGGGGCGGTTTCCCGGTAGTCGAGGGTATAAACCTTTCCATTGGCCAAACGGATGACCATAAAGCCCCCGCCTCCGATATTGCCCGCGGTGGGATAGCTTACAGCCATGGCAAAACCAACGGCCACCGCCGCGTCAATAGCATTGCCGCCGTCCTTAAGAACCTGTAAGCCTATGGCCGTGGCCAGGGGGTCTTCGGAAACCACCATGCCCTTTTCGCCATATTCCGGTTGAAATTCCGTTGCCCACAATGTTTGGATAAGAAAGAGGAAAATAAGTGAAACTTTAAATTTACGCATTTTATCCGGCCCTTAAAATATCTACAACGTCTTCTTCCAGGCTTTTAACGGGATTCTCAATAATACGCCCGATCTCCTGCCCTTTTTCAATAAAAATAAAGGTAGGCACGCGTTGAATATCCCAGGCTTCGGCATTCTCATTCTCCGCGTCCAAACCACGGTCTACCGCGATCAGTTCAATTTCAAACTTATCCTTGTAGGCATCAATAATTTTAAAAAAGCGCGGAACGTTTTTGCGGCTGTCCTTGCACCATGTTCCGAAAAATATTTTTATCTTCATGGGACGGACGACACTTTTCAGCTCTGCCATCACCTCTTTTTTAGGGCGGTATACATCAAAAGCTTCCTTCCAGACCGGAAAATCAAAATAAAGCTGCTCCGCCGTTGTTTTGCCGTAAAGCATTTCCGTATTATCCTTGGTAACCTTTTTGGACTTCAGCTCGGAACCGCAGGCTGCCAGGAAGAATAGGACACTAAGGGTTAACGCTAAGCGTATCATGAACGACCTCTTTTTTAATGGCTTTTTTTATATTTTTACGCACAATGCCCTTTTCCGTGATACGTATTGAACTTATCACATCTCCGGGCTTGCCGAGAATACCTTCATCCCTGCCGTTAACCTGCCAGCTGATCCCGGCGGCGTTACCCACCAGCCCCTTTAACAGGGAGTCGGCCGAAACGGTTATCTTATTTCCTGTATTCAAAAGATACTCCACGGTATCCTTTTTATCCTTTACAAAACGCAGCCAGGTGGTATCTAAAGCGGTCAGGGTTACGGTTACACCGGGAGTCCGGGGCTCCTTCACCGCCTGCTCCGCTATCGTAGCCGGTCTTTCTATGGCTTTAATCTCAATCTCCCGAGCTATTTGTCTTACGGGCAGTTCCTTAACCTTTTCACGGTTGCCAAAGGAGATCATTTCGGCATTCATGGCAAAGAATAGCAGCAGGGCGATAATACCCAGGGCCGGAACGGCTACGATCATGTTTTTCTTATTAAAAACAGGATGGCTGTCCTCGGAGGCGGTTACAATACGCCGCATGGTTGTTGTGGGCGTTGGCGAAAAGGTTTGCTTGCGCATCCGCCGATACATCTCCAGATAGCGTTCTTCATCTTCGATATGCAGATAAGATAGGTATGATTGAAAAAAGAGTTTATCATACACCTCCGGAATCTTCTCAAACTCACCGGCCTCGATAGCCCGCAGATAACTTATCTGAATGCGGCTTTCGCTGGCAATCTCTTCCAGGCTTATATTCTTCTCTTCCCGGATTTTCTTCAACTCTTCAAAAAATGAAGGGATGTCAGGATTTGTCTCCATCAAACTCTTTAAAGTCCTTTATTCTTAGTTGAATTGTGTTTTGTCCCTGCCAGTTGGATTCTTCAATGACATAGACAAAGTTAAAACTTTTATCGACTTGCTCCAACTGCTCGAGGTATTTTATACCATTAAAATAGATGGCGTCTATAACCATGCCTTTTTGTTGCAGCTTAAATTTAAGATGGTTATGACCGATAACCCGTACCTTTCCATGCACGCTTACATTACTGCTTTGAAAAACGGGACGCATATTGGAGGGGCCGTAGGGTTCCATATCCTTAAGGCCGTGAAGCAAACGCCCGTTAAGATCGGGAAAATCGATCATGGCGTCAATATGCAGTTCGGGCAGCGCACTTTTTGTTTCCATATGATCACTGGCATATTTGTTAATCGCCTGGCGGAAGGCCTCTATTTTTTCTGTTTCAATGGTCATCCCGGCCGCGCAGGCATGGCCGCCATAACTGACCAGCATCTCCTGCAGATGTTGCAGGGCATTAAAAATATTAAACTTATCGGTTGAACGCGCCGAGGCCTTTCCCAATCCGTTTTGATTGGAAATGAGAATGGCCGGTCGGTTGTATTTTTCCTGCAGGCGGGAGGCAACGATACCGATCACGCCAAGATGCCAGTCTTCCTTATCCAATACCAATACAGGCGCGTTCTGCAGTTCCTCGGATTCCATGATGAGGGCTACCGCTTCCTGGAAGGTCTGTTCATCTATATTACGTCTCTTTTTATTTTCGGAATTAAGAATTTGGGCGATATTCTTTGCCTGTTGTGGGCTGCTGCTCGTTAGCAGATGTACTGCTTTTTTAGCATTGGAGATACGCCCCACGGCATTCAGACGCGGAGCCAGAATAAAAACAATAAGGCTGACGTTTATCGTTTGCCTGCTGAGACCGCTAATCTGTATCAGTGCCGATATGCCTTCCCGGGGTTGCCGGTTTATCTTTTTAAGGCCGTGATACATCAATACGCGGTTCTCATCGCTGAGGTCCACTATATCCGCGGCCGTGCCCAGGGCTACCAAATCCAGTGTATCCAGATAAAAGGAGTCTTCCAGATGAAGCCGTTGCGAAAGGGCCTGAATATATTTAAAGGCCACGCCGCATCCGGCCAGTTCCTTAAAGGGATAGTTGCAGCCGTTCTGTTTGGGATTTAAAATGGCAAAAGCCTCCGGGGGCTCGCCCACGGGCGAGTGATGATCGCAGACGATAACGTCCACATTCTGCTCCCGGGCGTAGGCAATCTGCTTTTGGGCGGTAATACCGCAATCAACGGTTATAATCAGTGATACATTTAATTCCAGAGCGCGGGTTATTCCTTTTTCCGTTACCCCATAGCCGTCATTTTTTCGATCGGGAATAAAAAAGTAGACCTTGCCGCCCAGGTGGTGCAGGCTTTGGTATAAAATGGAAACCCCGGTCACACCGTCCACGTCATAATCGCCGTAGACAAGAATATTTTCTCCATTTTCAAGAGCCCGTACCAAACGCTCAACGGCCTTTTCCATATCACGCATGGCGTACGGATCGTGCAGATTTTCCAGTGAGGGGTGTATATAGGTTGTGAAATCCCCGGGACGGGAGATGCCCCTGCGGGTCATGATAGTGGCGATCACGGGATCGACATTGTATTCTTTGTAAAACGGAGAAAGAGGGGGCGCCTCTGCCTCAGGATAAATCCATTGGTAATGCATGCGTCCATCCGGAAAAATCCGGATCAATAGAATAAGCCGAATTCTGTACCCTTTAAAGGGGGGAGTTATTTATCTTAATGCCGCGTTGCCGCGACACTTAAGCGACCTACCCGAGTATACGTATCCGAAGATACATACGGCGGGACACCGCACAGAACACTATATACTCCTATTTGGCCTTGCATCAAACCGGGTTTACCTTACCCCGCCCTTTCGGCGCCATCGGCGTTCCAATATGGAAACAGGTGGTGAGCTCTTACCTCGCCTTTTCACCCTTATCCCGTAAAAACGGGACGGTATCTTTTCTGCGGCACTGGCCATCCGCGGAAGCGGATTCTAATTTCTTAGAAGGTTTTTCCCTATGATGTTCGGACTTTCCTCCTCAGAATAGATTCCAAGGCAACTCCCTGTTTATTGATCCGGATCTGTTTTTGTGTTTATTTATCTTCCCAAACTAATATCCGCCCACAGAATTCACAAGTATATATCTTTTTCTGCTTGCGGATTTCCACAACCTTTTGCGGGGGGATGTAGGAAAAACATCCGCCGCAATGGCCGTCACTTACCACAGCCACTCCCTGGCCTTCCCGCGCTTCCCGTACTATTTCATAGCTGGAAAGAACATCTTCATTGAAGTCCTTTACGATGCTTTCGCGGCTTTTAAGTAATTCCTTTTCCTCAACTTCCGTTTCGGATAAACGTTCCTTAAGGTCCTGTTCATTCTCTTCCAATTCGGCTTGAATCGTTTTCAGCTCGCTCTCCAACTGGGTCTGGGCGCTCATCTTTTCATCAACCGCTTCATTCAGGCTGACCAGCTCATTTTCGTAATTTTTCAGGTTGGCCTGCAAAACTTCGATTTCAACAGTTATGGCGTCATATTCCTTATTGGTTTTAACCTGATATAGTCGGTTATTTTCATCGTTAAGCTTGTCCTTGGTTTCCTGGATCAGAACGGTCAATTCCCGCACTCGCTTTGACGAAGCGTCTATTTCAGCCTCAAGCTTAACCTTTGTGTCATTCTTGACGTTAAATTTTGCCCGCAGACCCTCTACAATCTCAGGCAGGTCGCCACGCTCTTCACGTAATTCGTCCAAACGATTGTCAATTTCCTGCAATTCAATAAGTGCGCTTAAAGTCTTCTGCACGTTCTAACCTCCCGATAAAAAAAAAGTGCATCTCCCTGGTGAGAATGCACTTGACTACTTTTTACTATTTTTTTCCAAATTTTTGAAGATCATCTGAACTTTCTTACTCATGGTATCTTCCCTAAAAACAGTGGGCCCACAGGGACTCGAACCCCGGACCAGCCGATTATGAGTCGGCGGCTCTAACCAACTGAGCTATGGGCCCTGTTATTTTTGACGAGCAAGGAATTTAGAAATGATGTCGTAAAAAATCAAATCTAATTAGTGCCTGTTTTCCAATAAAATGAGTCCTGAGCGAAGTCTGTTTTCCTCTATCCGTTGCTATGGTTGAAGCTCACGCCCAAAATATTTTTTCAGAAATATTTCGCTTTTTTCTTCTTTCACCCAAATAAGCAGACAGGAGCCTTTTTTTTGCAGGGTACAAAGGTCAAAATTTACAAAACCGCCTCCCGGCGTGGCGCTCCCTACAATGATTATCCACGATAAGGATTTTTCATAGAGGTCAAGGGTGTCGAAAGAAATCGCCAACGGCCTCAGCCCCGTCTTTTCAAAAAAAGTCTCACAGAACTGTTCCGGGGCGCACAGGGCCATGGCCGTTTCCAGTTCCCGGGCGGCGGTCTCCTTTAATCGCTCCAGCGGGTTCTCTTTCCGGTCAAGGAAAAGGGGAATATGTCTTCCCTTGGGCAGGATCAGTTCCTGCCCCTCTGTATTTTCAAAAATCTGTTCCGGCCGGATAAGTGAAACAGTGCGGGAGGACCTGGCCCCCTTCCGCCGCAGTCGTCCTTCTTCCACCAACAGACCATCCTTATTTAGCACTCCCGCCAAAAGAACAACACCCTGTCCGTCCCGCTTTTGTTTTATACGCCGTCCGTAGACGTCAAAAAATAGAAGCTCTCCCCCGCTTTCTGTTTTTCCTCTGGGGAGATAAACTGTTTGCCGGTTATTCCCGGTCTCTTTTTTTAAGATTTGTCCGCTCAGCCGCACCGCTTCCGTTTCCCGGTTCCATTTAATGGTTATTTGCCAGTGCGCGGCCTTAAGTAAAAACTTTAACCTTATGCCGTCGCAGTGCAGGGTAAACTGACGCCATACCAAAGGTATCTCCAGGGAATAACCGGCCAGGGTCAGTTGAGCCGTCGGATGGTCGGGTCTGAGCAAAAAGGGAAATTCGGGAACGATGCGTATATTTTTCTTTTCCGTGAAAGCTGTAAAGGAGACCTTTCGGTCAATGCGTATGGTATGCGTACCGGAATCCCACTCCAGCATTCGATGATGTTTTTTACCTCCATGACTGCCCTGAAGGCGGAAGGAATCTCCATTGAGAATAAAGGTCTGAGGGGCCGTGCTGTTTATACGGAATACCTCTTCCCCATTCCCCCCGGCTATGGAAAACTTTTGCCACATCAGTTCCAAAAGCCGAAATAACACAGCGTCTGTGCTGCCGGCCGTGACCTTTTTTAACAGGCTAAATAGATGACCGGCCCACCACGGATTATGGTAGAGAGCGGACAGCACAAAATCGTAAACATAGTCATCACCCTGGCGCCAGCGGTGTTGCCAAAGCTGCTCATAAAGAGGTAAGCCATAGGTATCCCAATAGACTTGCATCGATTCCGCGGAAAGGGTTTTCCAGAAAGGAACGGTAAATTGTCCGAAGAAGTTTTTTATCCAGTGATACAGCTTACCGCTGTTTGGGCCATAGGTGGAAGGCTCCGTGGATATAAAAAGCCGCCAGGCCTTTTCAAAATGTTCTATCCAGGGTCGGTCATGGGTTTGTATCCGGGCCAGGGGATGTGCTTTCCTCGCCTCGCGTAACAGGACCGGCAGTTGATCAGCCGCCGGCATTTCCCGGCGGTATACGGCATACAATATCCCAGCAGACGCGCTTTTTTGTTCCACTTCTCGGATAGTAAAACCATGCGTGGGGATAAACTGTTTTAATACCCCCGCCGGTGCGGCGTGAATAAAAGCAAAATCCGTAGTTTCCAGGGTTTCAAACCTTTGTTCCCCGGAAAAGGAAAGGCTGTAAACCCAGCCGGTTTGCGGAATGATACGGCGAAAACGGCAGTGGGCGTCGCGGATGTTAACAGGCGGAGCGGCGCTTTCGGCATCAGCATATAGCGCTCCTGCTTTTCCCGACAAAGGATAGGAATAGCTGAGAGCCTCCCGTATAAAACTAAGAAAACAAAAGTTATGCGATTGTCGCTTCATTACACCGCCCTACTAAAATAGCAGGCGATTTACGTCTACATACAGTACAAAGATGATAAAGAAGAGCAACAGGGCCATGCCCGCCTGCTGGACGCGCAACCGTGTTTTTACGCTAAGAGGCTTGCGGGTTACGGCTTCTATGAGTAGTAGAAACAGATGACCGCCATCAAGAACGGGAATGGGTAAAATGTTAAAAAAGGCCAAAACGCTGCTAAGGGCGGCAATCAGACTAAACAGGGTTACCCAGCCTGCCTCGGCCGCCTCTCCGGCCATCTTGGCGATCATCAACGGACCGCCTAAGGTTTCATCCGCCGTCTTCACGCCGCTCATCCACCACCACAGACCTTTTATATTAAAGTCGATAATTACAAAGGGTTGCCGGATACCATAGGCGATGGCCTCGCTTAGGGAAACCGGCTCCTTTTCCAGATAAACGCCAATACCAATCATCCCGTAAGTGGACTCAACCCCATCCTTGGAGACGGTGTTTTTAACAACAGGGGTAATACTGCCCTCGCGTTCGATTCCGTCATGCCGCCATTTTATCTGTATCGCCTTTCCGGGATTCGCGCGTATTATTTCCGTCATTTCCTGCCAACTGTTTACGGGACGGCCATTCAGCTCGGTTATAACGTCTCCCCGGGTCAGACCGATGGAGGCGGCGGGCATATCCGGCCGTACATCGCCTACCCGGGCAGGGAACATGGGTGAAATGCCCAGTTGTTCCCCTTTTTTCTCGCTTAACAGCTCCCTGGCGTAGTGCAGTTCCATGGTTTGTTCGTCTCTTTGAACGGTAAAACTTACGCCTTTATCCATAGAGCCGTAAAAAAGGGTTAACAGATCGTTCCAGTTATCCACAGGCGTGCCGTTTACAGCAATCACCCTATCGCCGGTTTTAAAACCTACCCGCTCGGCAATGGTGCTGTTCGGATCAACATCCACCACCGTTGTCGGGGTAATGGTTTTACCCTGCGAAAAGCTCAACACCGCATAAATTAACATAGCCAGCAACAAATTCATAATAACGCCGGCGCTAATGATTATCATCCGTTTCCATACGGGCTTGGAGCTGTATTCATAGTCCGCTCCGGTAATATTTGTATCCATGCTTTCATCGACAAAACCGGACATTTTTACAAAACCGCCCAGGGGGATGGCGGAGATGCACCATTCCGTGTCGCCTATCTTTTTAGAGTAGAGGGTCGGCGGCATACCTATCGAAAATTTCTCCACCCGCACACCCATCAGGCGGGCAGCGATAAAGTGGCCGAGTTCGTGAATGACAACCAAAATACTAAATACAAAAATAACCGATATGAGGGTAAGCATAATAACTTCTTTTCAGATTAATGGATAACCGAGAACACTAAACAAAGGATATATAAAATAGTTTCAATAACCGTTATAAAAAAACATCCCCGGATTTTCTTCTCCGGGGATGTTTACACTAAAAAACCTTAGAAAGAAATACCGTAACCGAGACCGGCGAACTGGCTGCCGTTTCGCGTGCCCACTTCGGCCTTTATGCCAAAGATAGAGAGTCCGGCGGCCAGGCGCAGGGCGGAACTGTCCAACGTACCGTTTTGAGTCGATTCCTGAACGGAGCCCACCGCGGCGGCCGTGGCGTAGACCCAGCTGACGTCGGTTTTACCGATATCATAGGCGGCCTTGGCATACAAACGTACCAGCAAAAGGTCATAACTGATCATGGCCCCGATATTTATACTGGAGAATTGCAGGTCGATCCCCGCATCCACCGTACCGGCCTTGGTTACGCCATCGTCAAGATAGACGTCGCGACTGGCATTAATGGCAAAACCCATGGTATTATAATCGGCAAAAACGGCTATGGCCGGAAAGGCAGGGATGGGAATAAGGTCAGACAGTTCATACTTTAAACCAAAACCCAATACCTGCAAGGAAAGGCCCTGCACTTCCGTTTCGGGAAAATAGCGGGCATAGGCCTCAAAACCCATGGTTCCAAAACCGGCCTGTACACCGATTCCCGACGGCAGATAACCTGCTTCATTAAGTCCTATCGACGGATTTTCCGCAAAAGAGCCCACTCCCAGGAATACCCCCGCGCTTATGCGGAACAAAGTAGGCCCGCTGGCGTCTGTCCAGTCAAGGACATTCATCCCGGCGTAGGCGGCGTTGTTAATACCGTCCATATCATCGGCCAGGGCATTTAAATCGGAAAAAGTGGTAAAGTCCAGATCGCTTTGCGCGCTGGCGGATCCAACAAATAGAAAAAGACTGATTAGTAGTAAAAATAGACGTCTCATAGGTCCTCCTGGAATATTGGGTTGCCGGAATATACAACTGTTGGTGGAATCGGCGCAAATATCCCTGTTACAATAAAAATTCATCAAAATATTTTTTTGCGTTTTCTAACCGCGGCGCGGCTGGATTTGTTTCCTCTAAATGATAATCATTAAGACGTTTTAGGATAATGGCGCATAGTTGCCGGGGTGTGACCGTTGCCTCACGTATGCTGTTCAGGGCAATGGCGTTGTTCTGAAGCAGACGTTTCTGTTTTTCTCTCTCCTCGCCGTCAAGCCTTAAAAAAGAAAGTATTTCCCGGTGCTCCTCTCCAATCATAAGCGAGCCATGCTGCAGGATGGCCTCTTGATATATTTTTTGGGCCGAACCCACCACTTTTTTCCCCTTATAGTGTATCTCGGATTTTGCCTTGCGGTTAAAACAGGCAAAAACATCGACATTGCCCTTAAGATAGTTTCCCCGCGGGGAGGCCGTGCTCAGTTCAACGGGATACCCGGCTTCATTTAATGCCGCCGCCAAATGGAGGTGCAGCCATTCGTACATTTCATGGTGATCCATCCCCGGCTGGCGGGGCATGACGAAACTATATGTCAACTCCCGGGCATGTAAAATAGCGCTGCCCCCCGTAGGCCGCCGCACCAGATCAAAACCTCTTTGCTTCAAGGCTTCCCTGTCTACTTCGGTAACGGATTGATGGCGTCCCAATGAGAGACACCAGGGATTCCAGCCGTAAAAGCGTATGACGGGCGTTTGCCACTCCACAACCCGTTCAACAAGCAAACGGTCGATGGCCATGTTTTCCAGGCCGCTGTATTTTTGATAGGGAATGACTTTTAGGACATTAAAGGGCAGGCGCATTATATTCGGATGATACCCCGTTCGCTGTGTTCCAGAAAAGAGGCGATATGTTCCGCTTCTCTGTTTTCGGCAAATTGGTTGCGAATCTCCGTGACGGCTTCCTTCACGGTCAGAGCGCGGCGATAGATAATGTTGTATATCTTTTTTATCATATTAAGCTGTTCGGCGGTGTATCCCCGGCGTTTCAGACCCACGGAGTTCAAGCCTCCGAACTTTAAGGGTTCTCCCATGGCCCGAATATAGGGAGGGACATCCTTATTGATCCGCAGCCCTCCACCGATAAAGCTATAGGCGCCTATATGGGTAAATTGATGAACGGGCGTTAGCCCGCCGATGCCCACATAGTCCTCGATGATAACATGCCCGGCCAGATTGACGGAATTGGACAAAATCACATGATCTCCCAGACGGCAGTCATGTGCCACATGTGTATAGGCCATTAACAAACAATGATTGCCTACCCGGGTCGTCAGGCTATGGTTGGTACCCCGGTTGAGGGTGGCAAATTCCCGGATGGTGGTGTGATCGCCCACCTCCAGGTAGGTTTTTTCATTGCCGAATTTTAAGTCCTGCGGTACGGTACCCAGCGAAGCGCCTTTAAAAACGTTGCAGTTTTTGCCCAGGCGGGTACCGCAACCGATGAGAACATGGGGCCCGATCCTGCACCCATCGCCGATGATCACATCATCTTCGATCACGGTATACGGGCCGATTTCCACATCCCGGCCGATGGAAGCGCCGGCGTCGATGATAGCTGTCGGATGTATCATTATTTATCCACCACTATGGCCATCATTTCCGCCTCGCAAACAAGCTGCCCCTTCACATAGGCTTTTCCGGCCATTTTAAAGGTATTGCGCCGCGCCTTTAACATAACCAGTTCCATCACCAGTTGATCGCCCGGCAAAACCGTTTTTCGGAATTTGGCATTGTCGATGCCCATAAAGAAAACAAGCTTCTTGCCCACTTCCGTTTCGTTGTTCAATAAAAGGATCCCCCCCACCTGGGCCATGGCCTCAATTTGCAACACGCCGGGCATAACCGGTCTTCCCGGAAAATGGCCCGGGAAAAAAGGCTCGTTGGCTGTAACGTTTTTAATGCCCACGGCGCGTTCACCCGGTTCCAGTTCCACAATGGAGTCAACCAGTAAAAAGGGATACCTGTGGGGCAATATTTTTTGGATGGCGTTGATATCAAAAATGACGTCTTTTTTGTCCACATCCTGAAATTTACGCGTAAGCTGTTGTTTTTTATACAGATTGCGTAATATGCGCGCAAATTCGATATTGCTTTTATGTCCCGGGCGGGCGGCAAGAATTTGTGCCTTTATGCTCACGCCGGTCAGGGCCAGGTCACCCATCAAATCCAACAGCTTATGGCGGCAGGGTTCGTTTTTAAAACGAAAGCGCTTATCGTTAAGTACACCGGACTTACCCAGGGTTATATCCTCGGAAATATTCAGGGCGCCGCGAAGTTTTTTAATATCAGCGTCACTCAGTTCGCGGTCTACAATAACCACGGCCGCGTCGAGATCGCCGCCTTTTATCAATCCCTGCTCAATCAATCCCTCTACCTCATGTAAAAAGCAAAAGGTACGAGCGGGAGCAAATTCCTTAACAAACTCCTTACGCATGTTAAAAAGCCCCGTATGCTGGCTGCCCAGGGCCGGATTCTGATAATCGATCATCACCGTCACACGGTAGTCGTCCGTGGGCAGGGCCACCAGCTCTATGCCCTTCTCTTCCACCACATAGTCAATGGTTTCATTCACCACCAGATACTCACGCTCCGCTTCCTGCTCTTCAATGCCCGCTTCCAGCAGCAACTTAACAAATGGCTCGGCGGAGCCATCGCCGATGGGCGGTTCATTGGCATTAAGCTCAATCCGCACATTATCAATTTCCAACCCTACCAAGGCGGCCAGCACATGCTCCACGGTATGTACTTCCACGCCGTCGACCTGAATAGTGGTGCCTCGTAAACTGTCCACATTGTCATTTTGCACCACATTTTCCACCAGCGCCTCAATTTCCGGGGAGTTTTCCACATCCGTGCGTACGAAACGACGCCCATAGTTTTCCGGAGCGGGCTTAAAGGTGATGGTTGTTTTATTGCCCGTATGTAAGCCCCTTCCCTCGAAGGAAACCGTTTTCTGTATCGTCTGTTGTTTATCTGCCATGAAGCTTCTCTATTTTTTCCCGTAATTCAATAATTTCATTTTCCAGGCTGTTTATTTTTTTCAGAGTTTCCGGAAGGTGCCTTAGGCTTATGTCTATCCGTTTTTTCTGCATCATGGGAACGGCGGGCATGCCCAGGACAACCTCATTGGCCTTGATCGGTTTTGTAACACCCGACTTGGCGCCTATCACCGTATTGTCGCCCACGGTGATATGGCCGATAATACCCACCTGTCCGGCCACGGTTACATGGCGCCCCACGCTGGTGCTTCCGGCTATTCCGCTTTGCGCGGCCATAACCGTATGCGCACCGACAACACAGTTGTGGGCTACCTGAACCAGATTGTCCAGCTTTACCCCTTCTTCGATGATGGTGGAACCCATGGTGGCCCGGTCGATGGTCACATTGGCTCCAATCTCCACATCATCCTCAATCAATACATTGCCGAGTTGAGGAATTTTTATATATTTGCCATCCCGAGGGGCAAAGCCAAAACCGTCGCTGCCCACAACGCTGCCGTTATGGATAATCACCCGCTTACCGATTTGGCAATTTTCACGTATGGAAACATTGGAATAGAGGATGGTGTCGTCTCCAAGGCTTACATTGTCGGCCAAAACCACCCCCGGATGCAATACACATCTATTGCCGATGCGGCAATTTTCACCCACATACACAAAGGGAGCAATGGAGCACTCATCGCCTATCCTGGCACTGGTGGCAATATACGCCTTTTCGGAAATCCCCGTAAAACTGTGCGTTTTTGCCGGGGCGAAGGCTTTTAAGACAAATAAAAACCCCACATAGGCGTCTTTAACGCGTATATGAGGTATTTTTAAATCTTCATAATCCCGGTCTACAATCAGGGCGGCGGCTTTTGTTGTACTCAAATAGTGTACATACTTTTTGCTTGAGATAAAACTAATCTCATCCGCCCCGGCCTCTTCTATTTTCGCCGGCCCGCTTATGGCAATATCTCCGGCGCCGTGCAGTTCTCCGTTTATCAGTTGCGCAATTTCACTTAAGGTCATGCGCATCTTCTTACTTCTTGCTCTTTCCGGAGTTTAACTCATCCAGCACTTTTTGGGTGATGTCCATACCGGGATTGGCGTATAAAATTCCGGCGGAACCGTCAAAAATCATATCATAGCCTTCTTCTTCGCCCACCTTCTTTATGGCGGCGTTGATTTTGTCTATAACCGGTTGCAGCAGCTCGGCCTGTTTTTTATAAAGCTCTCCCTGAGGCCCCAGTTTTTCATACTTAAAGCGTTCCACTTCCATGGCTTTTTGCTGGGCAAGCTTCATCTTTTCCTGCTTCTTTTCCGGGCTCAGCAGCAGGCTTTGCGATTCAATTTCGTTAGCCAGCGCCTGATATTCCTTAACCATCTTTTCATAGTTTACCTGGGTCTGGTTTTGCAGCTCCTTGAATTTGTTTTGGGCGTCAACCGACTCCTGATATTCCATGGAAATTTTTTGTGAATTCACATAGGCAAATTTCTGGGCAAAAATACCCGAAAACATGAACAATGTGATAATGCTGATGAGTGAAAGTTTTGATAATTTCACTTAGGCCTCCTTATAATCATTATATATTTAGCTTACAAATTTAGGTAAATTA
>JALXBH010000063.1 GCA_026991535.1 Calditrichia bacterium
CCGATCTAAACGGGGCCACGCCCGGAGCGGGCAACCGCCAAACCGATCCCCTGTTTGTGTTTAGCTATAACCCACTGGGTATCCGGCAGGGGGTAAACGGTTTTGAAAACCTGAAGCTGGCGGCCGGCTCCCCGTTAATTGACGCGGGCGACCCCACGCTGAAGAATGAGGGAACCGACTCCCGTTCCGACATCGGTTTGTATGGAAACCTGGGAGCCCCCTATATGATAGCCGAATATCCCCAAACCCGGGTAACGGTGCTGGATTCCAGCATAGAGCTTGCCTGGGACGCGCCCGAAACGGCGGCAGCACGTTCGCTGTGGGGCGGCATGGCTGTTTTCCGGTCAACGGGAGAGAATTTTACTCCCGATACGTTAAATCTGGTGGCGGCCGTCGGCAGGGATACCCTGAGTTTTGAAGACCGTTCCATGGTTTTTGGTACGGACTATTTTTATAAACTGGCTTATCTGGATACCAACGGCGCGGCCATCGGCTATGCCCCGTCCATAAACGGGCGTATTGATTTCGGCGCTTTTGCCCTGTTCCGCGATACGGTGAATGTTCAAATGGGGCAGGGTGACAGCCTTGTTCGGCCGCTAAGGGTTAAAAATACGGGTACGCTGCCCGTTTCCGTTGTCGTTTCCCGGCCGTCGGTTACCTGGCTTACGCTCAGCCCGGATACACTTAATATAGAAGTAGGGGCCACGGAACAGCTGACCATGCGCCTGAATGCCACGGGGCTGGCCAGGGATTCCCTTTACAGCACGCGCTTTAATCTGCATATGGCCGGTAACGCCGGTTCGGAGAAAACGGTTTTGCTCAACCTGATGGTTTCCTACAGGGATTTGCTGAGGCCCGCTACCGCCATCATCGGCAGCTATCCCGATACCATACGCCAGACGGGCGTGACTATCCGCTTTACCGGGGACGATACCAGCAACAGCACCATTGGCACGCCGAGAAAGCTGTTGCGTTATGAATACCGGCTGAGACGCTTTAACAGCACATACCAGGTAAGCGATACGGCCTTGGGAGAATCGGTCTCTTTTTATCCCCTGGAGGAAGGTCTGTACCGCTTTGAGGTTGCCGCCGTGGATACCGCCTTCAACGGCGGTCTGGATAAGAACAGTGTTTCGCTCGATTTTGTCGTGCGGGCGCCAAAATTTGTAATCCGCAAAAAACGCTGGCAATTCGTTTCGCTGCCGTTTGAGCTTTCCGCCATGCCGGATTTGGATCTCTCTTCCATACGGGCCATAAAATACTGGAACAGGGACGGATATGTGGACGCCGACCCCGATTCGCTTGTTCCGGGCCGGTCTTACTGGATGGTAAGCGAAAAATTCATGGCCCTTAAAACCGCCGATGCCGCTCCCGTTTCCAGCGATTCCGCCCGGGTGATTTCACTGAATCGGGGCTGGAACATGATCGGTGCTCCCTGGAACTGGGATATTTCGATCGACGATTTACGGATACGCGCCGCCGATGGTCTGTATTCTTTTGACCAGGCCGTGAGCGACTCCCTGATAAACGGGACACTTTTGTTTTATGACAATTCCGCCCCGGGTATTGAGCCTTATCTGCCGATGAAGGGCAAGGGGCTGCGCAAGCATTCCGGCTATTGGCTTTATGCCTATCAGCCGGGCGATTTGTATATCGAACCGCGGCCCTACCTTGAAGATGAAAACGGCAGCCTGGAAAAGGCCGCCCGTTGGCTGGCCGCCGATGACGACGCGATCTTTAAGCTGCAGGCGCAACGGGGTGATGAGCGGGTGGAGAATTATTACAGCGTACTCACCCAAAAGGAAAAATACCCCTATATATACCGGGGGGCGATAGAGCCGCCGGCCATTTCCAGACGGATACGCATGTTTGCCCGGAGAAACAATCTGGCGCACCTTTCTGATTTTACCACCGGGATTCCGGGGGATTCGGCAAAACAATGGCAGATCATTGTGGAAATTCCCGAAGGAAAAGAGTCCACCCGACTGAGTTGGGAGCGCTTTAGCCGCGGCGATGATATCCATTACTTTCTGTATCATCTGGAAAAGGGTGAGTGGTTTGATGTTTCCGAACGTTCGGAATATGACCTGGGGGAGGCCCGGGGCAAACAGCACTTCCGGCTTTATGCCAGCCGCAACAGCGATTTTTCGCCCAGGGTACTGCCCATACGCTTTGAACTGGGCCAAAACTATCCCAATCCCTTTAATCCGGAAACGACCATCCGCATCCGCGTTCCTTTCTTTGCCAATGACAAAAAGGCCCGCCTGGCGGTATATGATGTTTTAGGCCGGAAAGTGGTTGAGTTATTTAATAAAAAGGTTAAAAGTGGCGAAATTAAGGTAAAATGGGATGGTAGAAACAGTTTTGGTGGCCAGGTTGCCAGCGGAATTTATTTTTATCGTTTTGAAGCCGATAAGTTTGTTTCTTCGAAAAAAATGATATTAATCAGATAGAGGTGTTGTATGAGACTCATGATTCATGTCCTCTTACTTTTTTTGTTCCTGACAGGCGGCGCGTATAGCTGGGAAAATACCGCCCGCGTGAAATTTATGTTGGGTAAGGTAGAGCGCCAGCAGAAAAACCAAACCTCCTGGAACCGTTTACGGTTGAACAGCAAGGTTTTCAGCGGGGACAGAATTAAGACCTCTGTAAATGCCCGTATCGAAATTGAGATGCCCGACGGTACCGTGGTTCGGGTCGATCAGAACAGTATTTTTGATGTGAAAAGCATTAAGACCGATGAAGATGACGGTGAAGATGAAATGAGCTTTTCCCTGTGGGCCGGAAATATATGGGCCCGCTTTAAAAAGATTGTCAGCGACCGCCAGACCCGGCGCATCGAGTCGCCCAGCGCCGTTGTGGCTATACGGGGCACCACCCTGGAAGTGAACGTGGATAAGCAGCTCACCACGCGGGTCAGCGTGGTGGAAGGCAAGGTGGCCGTAAGCTCCAGGGAGGCCGGCGGCGAAGTGCTGGTGGGCAGCAATCAACAAACGGTGGTACGCAAGGGGCAGGCGCCCCAGCCGCCCAGCGCCATACCGGCGCGTCGTAAGTCCACTCGGAGCGCCTTTGCCTTAAAAGTGGATAAGCCGCCCTTGCAAATTACCGATCCTTCGCTGATCAGTGGCGGCCTGCGCGTTTCCGGCAGCACGGTTCCGGGGGCGACGGTGACGGTAAACGGCTCTCCCCTGACGGTGGACGCCAACGGAAAATTTAACGGACGGGTTCCCGTTGTGGAAGGGGCCAACCGTTATACGGTTGAGGCCCGCTATAAGGGACAGACGACGCAGCAAAAAATAGCAGCCTTTGTCAATACTAAAAAGCCGCGGATAAAACTCTCTTCTCCCCTGGTGACCGGTTATCTGAATAAACGCGGTTATAGTCTGAGCGGCGCTGTTTTTGACGAAACTCCGCAGGACAAGGTAAAAGTTTATATAAACGGCGAGGAAGTGGCCGAGGTGAGGGGCCGCGGCAGCTTTAACCGTACGGTGATTCTCCAGGAGGGGCAGAACAACATCCGGCTTACCGCCCGCGATCTTTCCAAAAACAGTACGGAAAAAACGCAGAGCATATTTTTGGATACGGTAAAGCCAATAATAACGGTTACCGAGCCGGCGCAGCAAAACTTTATTCGCCTGGAACCGCCCGGTCCGCCCCGTTTAAGCAAACGGGATGCTAATCGCTTTACACAAATCATTCGCGGCGTCATTATCGATCCCGAACCATCATCGGGATTGCAACGTCTGGTAATAAACGGTAAAGAAATCAAGCCAAATTCCGATGGTAGTTTTGAAACGGAAATCAACCTGAAACGCGGCGAGAATCGCCTTGTTATTCTGGTGGAAGACAAAGCCGGAAATATCGGACGGGATGCTAACCGCAGGATTATAGTACGATAATAAGATTATGCTGAATAAATACCTTCTTCTGCTACTGGTCTCAAGCGCGCTGTGGGCTCAAAAAAGTATAGACTTTTCCGGGCGGGTATCGGTAAATACCCTGAACACGGTTTACGATGAATCCTCACCTATAAAGCCCGATTCCGTGGCGGATGAAACGTATGGCAAAACCACCCTGATTCCCGGCCTGAGCCAGTTTGTGAACCTGGCTCTTTTTGCCCGCACCTCTACTCTGGATATCAGCCTTTTGGGTGATATCCGCAACAACAGCTGGAACCGGCTGGACTTCAGCAACCAAAATACCATAGACCGCCTGAGCCTGGCAGTGCGTTACGGCGAGCATGAGCTGGTGTTGGGTGATTTTTACCAAACCGGCAGTGATTTTTTTATACAAAGCCGTGAAATACGCGGCGGTCGTCTTAATCTGAATTTCGGCCGTTTATGGTCGTCCCGCTCCTTTTTAAAAACGACACTGCTGGGGGGCATCTCGGAACGTAAACTTGCCGTGGGCGCCCGTTCCATAGGCCTGTACAAACAGTTTGAAAGCAGTGGCATCTATCGCCGTACCCTGGGCGCCGCCTCCATGCGCATCGGGGAAACGGGCCGTTTTGACATAGGGCTGCATTTTCTTATGGCCCGGGATGATTCATCCTCTATCTCGGCAAAGGAAAACGAAGACGGGCAGTCTTCTCTCAATGACGCGATTTTTAACCGCAATGCCGGATTGGATTTTAATGCCTTCTTCTGGAAAAAGCGCCTTAAATTTTTTGGCGAGGGTTTTTATAGCCTTAAGGATACGCTGGGGCAGGGCAGCAACCGGGATTTGACATACAAAAGCGGCTTGGATTTTAGATACAGTCTGTACAAACTGGTTGCTTTTTACTATCGCATCGGTCAGGAATATTATACCGCTGGTTATCCCTTTCTGCTCAATGACCGACAAGGTTTTAAGGTGGATAATGCCTACAGCATTCCCCGTTTTGGCATTCTCGGTCTGGATGTGGAGCAGTATCGTAACAATCTCAATAAAAAGACGGAAACGCCCACAACGCGAACCCGCCTGGCGGACCTGACCCTGACCACCGATATAAAGCGCTGGCCGGAGATAACCGTTGTCTATGGCTACCGCGATGATTTAAGCGACTCTGTTTTCGATGTTGAAAACAATGAGACGAAAACCAATAAGATCTCCCGCAAATATGAACTGCGTCTTTCGCAAAGCGTGGGATTTAACCGTTTTTCCGCCAGCGGTATATATTTGGACCTGGATGACTACAGCAAGGTGGCCGGCAGCGCTCCGCTTGGTACCCGCCAGCTTATCGGTTCGGTCAACTTTTATACCCGTCCCGCCAATAACTTTTTCGTGTCCGGCGGCCTTGTTTACAGCGAGCTGAGCCTGACGGACGGTAAAAAAAATAAGAACTATTTCCTGTACGAAAGCCACCGGTGGGACATTATTCCCATGCGTCTGATTTTTGAGGGCAATGTTTCGGCCATTAAAAATGACGCCAGCGGCGGCGGTACCGAGGATATGCTTAGCAACTACTGGCAGCTTAGTGGCCAGCTTTCTCTTGAATATTTCTTTGTTCCCAGCTTCTCCATAAAGTTTATCGGTGGAACAAACCGGCGCAATATGGCCTATACCACGGCCGAAGCCCTGCAGGTTTTAACCGATCCCGATATAGACCCCACCTATTTTAATGGAAATGAATCGTACAATGCCCTAATTTACGGCGTTGAATTCAATTGGATGTTTTAATAACAGCGACAGACAATGTTTAATGGTTTAGATTTTTACAATCTGTCTGATCTTTTCTCAGAGGAAGAGAAGATGATCACGCAGACCGTTCGTCAATTTGTAAGCGAACAGTTTATGCCTGTGGTGGCCGGCCACCACCGTTCCGGAACCTTTCCCATGGATATCATTCCCCGTCTGGGAGATATGGGCGCGCTTGGCGTAACCATCCCTGAGGAATATGGCGGGCCTGGGTTAAGTTACTTTATATATGGCCTGGTGATGCGGGAACTGGAGAGGGGCGACAGCGGACTGCGTTCCTTTGCCTCGGTGCAGGGCAGTTTGGTGATGTTTCCCATATACCGCTATGGCAGCGAGGAGCAAAAGCGGCGTTGGCTGCCGCCCCTGGCTGCCGGCGAAAAGATCGGCTGTTTTGGTTTAACGGAGCCCGATTTCGGTTCCAATCCGGGGGGAATGCTTACCCGGGCTAAAAAAACGGCAGGAGGCTGGCTGCTCAACGGCAGTAAAATGTGGATAACCAACGGCTCCATTGCCGATGTGGCCGTTGTGTGGGCACAAACCGATGATGGGGTACAGGGCTTTCTGGTAGAAAAGGACTTTACCGGTTTCAGCGCTAAAGCCATTGAGGGCAAGTTTTCTCTGCGGGCCAGCATTACCGCCGAGCTCAGCTTTTCGGACTGCTTTGTCCCCGAGGAAAACCGGCTGCCCGGTGTTAAAGGCCTGCGCGGGCCGCTCTCCTGTTTGAACGAAGCGCGGTACGGTATTGCCTGGGGTGTGACCGGCGCCGCAATGGCCTGTTATGACGAAGCCTTAAATTACGCCAGGGAGCGCATTCAGTTTGATAAGCCGATTGCCGCTTTTCAACTTACTCAACATAAACTGGTGGAGATGGTGAGTGAAATTACCAAGGCCCAAACCCTGGTGTATCAACTGGGCCGCATGAAGGATACCGGCAGGGCCCAACATTTCCATGTATCCCTGGCCAAGCGCAACAATGTGGCCATGGCCCTGGAGGTGGCCCGCTCCGCGCGTACCATTCTGGCCGCCAATGGCATTTCGGATGAATATCAGACCATCCGCCATATGCTTAACCTTGAATCGGTTTTAACCTATGAAGGTACCCATGAGATTCATACGCTCATTATCGGGCAGGAAATAACCGGAGAAAGTGCTTTTAAGTGATGCATAGTTCCAATCATGCCTATAATATCCTTTTAGTGGAAGATGAGCGGGTAACGCGCAAGGCGATCAGCCGCTCCTTTGATAAGTATAACTTTAAATATGTGGCCGCGGAAACGGTTAAGGAGGCCACGGATTTTCTGAAAAGTCGCTCTTTTGATGTGGTTATGAGCGATGTGCGTCTGCCGGACGGAACGGGGCTTGACCTGCTGGATATGCTGAACAATTCGTTGATGGATGTGCCGTTTATCGTTATTACCGCCTCCGAGGATAAAAACCTGATGCAGCAGGCGCTCTCCATGGGCGCGGCGGATTTCCTTTCCAAGCCCTTTAATCTCAGTAACATTCCAACCATAATAAACCGCAATATAAAACGGCGGATGATCTCTCATTCAAAAAACAACAAAAAAAATGTATCCGTTTTGCTGAAGGCAATCAAGGCCCTTATCTCGGCGCTTGAGGCCAAGGATAAATACACTTCCGGGCACTCTATTCGCGTGGCCCACTACGGAAACCTTATGGCCGACAGTCTGAACCTGAATGAAAATGACCGTTTTACCCTACAACTTTCCTCCCTCTTGCACGACATCGGCAAGATCGGCCTGCCGGATGCCATTCTGAACAAAAAAAGCTCCCTGCTGGCCGATGAATATCATGAAGCCAAGGAGCATGTGATTATCGGGAGTAAGATAGTGGGTAATATCGACGAACTGCATGATGTGGCGGCTATTATCCGTCATCATCATGAACGATATGACGGCGGTGGCTATCCCGATGGTCTGCGCGGCGAGGCCATACCTTTTCTGGCCCGTGTTTTGAGTATTGTCGATTCCTTTGAGGCCATCGTTTCCCGCAGGAACTATTCCGAAGCGCAATCTCAAAGCGACGCCATTAAAGAAATAGAAAAAAATGCCGGTACACAGTTTGATCCCCTGTTGGTGAGAACATTCCTGGAAATCACAAAAAGACCTGAATTCTCCAAAGCCTCGGAACATTTGTCGGATATAGATTTTTAAGGCTAATTTGTGATCTGTAAGACAGGATGTGTTGCGGATTGTGCCGAGTTTAGCTTTATCCTGAATACCCCAAACGGATACTTATAACGGTAATTATCCATTTTAAAGGAAAGGAGGTATGACACCCACCCATTTTTTTTCTTATTAACCACTCTATTTGTAGGAGATATTTTATGAATCGTACTATTGTTTCATTTTTACTTTTTTTACTGTTCGTATCATTTTCCCAGGCGCAAGTTCTGGAACATATGACAGTAACCGCTAACACGGAAGCACCGGGCTTTGCCGGATATCAGCAACGTGAAATCGTTGTTAAATTCAACCGGGACATGGTGGAACGCATTGTTCGTCAGGCCGATTTTTCCAAAGGGCTTACCGGGATTGCAAATTTGGATGCTTTAAATAAGCGGTTTGGTGTTAATGCTTTGTTGCAAAAATATCCAAATCTGACACCTCGAGTTTATCAGGGACGGACAATCGATCCCCGGGGCTGGTTTCGTGTTTCGTTTAAGGCGGATGTGGATGTTGAGCAGGTCGTACGCGCCTATAAGGGGCTGCGCGGCGTAATAGACGCCCAACCCATTGGTATTCACCGCATCACCGCCACGGCCAATGATCCCAACTATGTGGATCAGTGGCATATGAATCAGGCCAACGACGCCGATGTGGACGCTCCCGAGGCCTGGGACATCGAAACAGGCAATACGCAAATTATCGTCGCCGATATGGATACGGGTGTTCGTTATTTTCACAAGGACCTCGGCGGCGCCAATGCTTCTTATGACACACCTGAAAATTCCCGTGGTAACATGTGGATCAACGAAGCCGAATTAAACGGTACGGACGGCGTTGATGATGATGGCAATGGTTTTGTCGACGATTGGATCGGTTGGGACTTTGTGGACAACCAAACCGGATGGACCGGCGAGGATGTGGACACACCGGATAACGATCCCCGTGACTTTAACGGGCACGGTACGCACGTGGCCGGTCTGCTCAGCGCCATCAATAATAACGGATATGCGGTAACTTCCGTGGCCGGCGGCCGCCTTAACGGCTCTCAGGCCGTAAACGGCAATGGCGTTAAAATCATGGCTCTGCGTATCGGTTGGTCCGGACGCTTTTTTATCTTTGAAGTGGGCTATATCGATATGGGCCATGCCGCCGACGCTTTCTACTATGCCGCCAACAACGGCGCGCGTATAGCTTCCTGTAGCTGGGGCTCTTCCAACACGGGCGGTCTGGGCGATGCCATTGACTACTTTGTAGCCGGAGGCGGCCTGGTATTTAAAGCAGCCGGTAATGATGATAATGAAGATTCCGACTATATGCTGGATCGTGCCGATGTTATTGGGGTAGCATCCACCGATCAAAATGACGTGAAGTCGGATTTCAGCACCTACGGCACTTTTGTGGATATCTCCGCACCGGGTACGGATATCGTTTCCACCTATCATGATAAGGATGATCCTCAAAATGATAAGGTGGCCACTTTAAGCGGTACCTCCATGGCAACTCCGCTGACGGCTTCCGTGGCCGCTCTTATCTGGTCCAAGCATCCGGACTGGACAGCGGATCAGGTTAAGCAAAGACTGTTTGACACTGCCGATGATATTTACGGTATTGCCGGAAACAGCGCCTATCAGGGTAAGCTGGGCGCCGGCCGGGTGAATGCTTTTAATGCCGTTAATGACGGCGGTACCGGCGGTCCTACACCGCCGACCGCTAACTTTACCGGCTCGCCCACCAGCGGTTGTCCGACTCTCACCGTCAACTTTACCGACCAGTCCAGCGGCGATATTACCGACTGGAGCTGGGACTTTGGCGATGGTACCACCTCAACCCTGCAAAACCCGAGTCATGATTATGCCAATCCCGGCAGCTACACGGTTTCCTTAACCGTAACCGGCCCCGGTGGCAGCGATACCAATACCAAGAACAACTATATCACCGTGGAAGACCCGGCCGTAACCGCCGACTTCTCCGGCACGCCCACCAGCGGGGACGCTCCCCTGGATGTGGCCTTTACCGATAATTCCACCGGCGCCTCTTCCTGGAGCTGGGACTTTGGCGACGGCGCTACTTCTACAGCGCAAAACCCCACACATACCTATACGGTTGCCGGTGTTTACACCGTAACTCTGACCGCGTCGAATTCCTGCGGCACGGATACGCAAACCAAGGTGGACTATATCACCGTTACGGAACCGCAAGGCGGCAATGATGAAACCCACGTGGCTTCCAATACGGTGGTTAAAGAGTCTTTCTTTATTGTAACCCGCGGTAATGCCACGGTTAAAATTGTTGATCAGAACGGAAACCCCGTTGCGGATGCTACGGTTGACGGTAGCTGGAGCGGCAGCGTAAACCAAAGCGTTTCCATCACCACCGACGCCAATGGCGAAGCCAATAGCATCTCCAGTTGGGTGTTTGGCGATGGTACCTTCCAGTTCTGTGTGGATAATGTGACTAAGACGGGTTACACCTATAATGCTTCGGCGAACGTGGTTACCTGCGCCAGCACGGATGGTTCTTCCTCGGCTGCTAAAACCGTGGCCGCCAAGGAAGTTAAGATTGAGGATGTTGAAAAGGATCTGGGCTTTAAACTGGCCGGAAACTCTCCCAACCCCTTTAATCCTGTAACAACCATTACCTATGTGTTGCCGGAAAATGCCCGGGTTCGTCTGGATATATATAATGTACTGGGACAGCGTGTTAAAACACTGGTAGACGGACAGGTGGAAGCGGGAATCAATTCCGTGGTTTGGAACGGTAAGGATGCCGTTGGTAACCAGGTAAGTTCCGGTTTCTATGTGTATCAGCTTACCATCAATAACAAAGATGTTCTGCGTAAAAAGATGTTGATGTTAAAATAAGATCATCTCTTTTATTAATTAAAAGCCTCCCGCCTGGCGGGAGGCTTTTTTTTTGCAAACTGTGTATTTCACGGCTTTTGTTCCCGGAACCCGGTTCCAGGTTATAATCGCTTTCTTTACCGGAAAAAAGAGTCGCTCATAAGACGGGGAGCTGATGGGCGTCGGATAGTCAGAGACGGAAAAAAACGGATTTATCTCCAGATAAAGAGTCCGTAGTTTAAGCGGAAGCCCTGCATGTTATAAAAAAAAGCCCCCCGCCGGGTGGGAGGCTTTTTATAAAACCGTAATGACATAACTATGGAAAATACTTGCGTACTTCCCTGCCGTCCTCATTGGTGTAGATCATGGCCAGAACTTTTGTTTTGGCGGGAACCTTAAAGGCCAGCACCCCATCCAGAAGCTTGCGGGGCTCCAGCGCCGTTTTTGTGGTAAGCGCCTTGTCAAAGTCGGCGGTTTTTTTGCCATCCATGTTTATCAGGCTACCGTCATCCAGTTCCAGTTGAAAATTGTTTGGATCGATTTCCATGGTCGCGCTTGTAAAGTTGGAAGCGGTGATGTCCGTTAAAAAATAGCCCTTGTCTTTTTTATAGCCGACAACGCAAAAGGATACCGGCCCGGAATTTTTTAATATGGAAAGGGTCTGCTTGCGCACCTTGCTTAAATATTCCTCGGTTTTAGGATCGCCCGGATTAAAATGATCGGCACGGCTTAAATAGTATTCGGCGCTCAGGTACAGGTCGTTGTTTTTTTCGCGGCGGGCTCTTTTGTAAAAGTCAACGCCCTTGTTAAACATGGCCTCAAAATTTTCATCATATATTTTTTGCAGGGCTGTTTCGGCCTGTTCATTGTCTCCGTCAAATTCCAACGCCAGGTTCAAATAGTCCAGAGTGTTGTTGAAATACTGCTCTTTTTGGACTTCGTTTTCCGGGCGGGCATTTTGATAGGCGATAGCCAGTTCATACAGCAATGAACTAAAGGCCTTATTGAAATTCGGGTCTTCTCCCGGACTCTCCACGTAACTTTCGGCCTTGGCATAATTACCGGCAAAAGATTTAATGTTTTTTGTTTTGGTGTAAAGTTCCTTCCCCTTTTGGAAATAGGCCAGCGCCAGCTTGCTTTTTATTTTAGGATCGTCGGGATGATCCTTTTTAAATTTCAGATAGTGATTGATAGCCAGCGTATAATTGGCTTCGGCATAACTCTTGTCGCCCTGCTCCATTTCGGACCCCCCGCAGGCGTACAATAGTATGAAGATTGTAACAATACCCAATATGGAAAGATAACGCATATGACCCCCTCTAATCATGTAGCGATTATGAATGGAATGAACCCTTAATATAAAAAAAATTTGAAATATTCCATAAAATTATTTATACCGGATTAGGAAGTTAGATAATAGTTTTTTTAAAACAGATAGTTTTATGAACGGCTCCCTTGAAAAAAGCTTTCATACACAGCCCTTCTTTTATGTTGCGCTTATGTTCTCCCTTGGGCTGGGGGGGTATTTATTCTTCCCGGTTCAGAATATATGGGTCATGGTTGCTGTGATCGGTCTTTATCTGTTACTTTTGGCGGGGCTGCGGTATGAAAAAATGACCTTTCCCATTTTGGCGATATTATTCCTGCTGTTGGGCTATGAGCGTGCGCGGATAAGCTTTAACACCCCCTTCGTTCCATCCATAAGGGATACACCGGCCTGGAAAAATGTTGTTCTGGCAGGCGCCGTTGTGGAAAGGGAAGAAATCAGCGACGGCCGTGTGCGTATTATATTTCGTGTTGACTCCCTTTTTCAAAGCGGGAAAGGGACGCGGGCGACATTCAGGGTGCTGGTAAGCGATAAGGCACGGCTCCTGCCCGGCCCCGGAGCGCGGGCGAAAATTTATAAAACTCCGCAACGCATGCCGACCGCCTCTAATCCCGGTATGTTTGATGCCCGTTACTATTATGATATGCACGATATTCCCTACCGGCTTTCATTAAACAGGCGGGATAGCGTAGAGGTTTTATCCCCGGCCGGAGAAGGGTATTGGCAACAATTTATCCGCGGCATCCGTGAAAATATTTCCTCGCAGCTAAAACGCTTTCTTACGCCACGGGCTTCGGCCATTATGCATGCCCTGTTGTTGGGGCGCAAACAAAATATCGACAGGCAGGTTATTGATAATTTTCAACAGACGGGTATCATCCATGTTTTGGCCATATCCGGTTTGCATGTGGGGTTTATCGTTTTGTTTTTATATACCCTGCTTTCGTTGATACAAACACCGGAAGCCCTTAAGCTCATCATTACAATGGCAGTGCTGATACTCTTTGCCGCGGTTGTACGCTTTAAGGCGCCGGTCATGCGCGCCTCGGTGATGATCATCCTTTATATGTGGGCAAAAAGATTGCAGCGTCCCGTTAAACCTCTGCAACTTTTAGGACTGGCCGCTTTTATTATATTGATGATTAACCCGAGGGAACTGTTTTTACCCGGCTTTCAGTTTTCCTTTGCCGCCGTATGGGGGTTGTTGTTCGGCGCGCCGCTTATCGATTCCCTGATTCCCCGGCTTTCCGGGAAAAAAAAGGGGGCCCGGTTTGTTAACACCTTTGTGCGTCAACCTTTTGTGGCTTCATCCTGCGCGGTACTGGCCACCACACCCCTGACCTGGTACTATTACGGGGTTATACAGGTGGGCGCTATTCTCTTTAATATTGTGATTATCCCTTTTATCGGCCTTATCGTTTTCCTGGGCATATTATTTCTGCTGGCTTCGGTTATCCCCTTTTTTCCCGCCGCCGGGCTGGCTTCTATTTTGAATTTGTTTATCCAATGGCTGTTACTGGCGGTGGATTATGTTGCTCAATGGCCGGTTTTTCAAATAGTTACGGGCCATGCCTCCATGTGGCGGGTTGCTCTTATGCTGGCCGCTGTTTATGCCTTTTTCTGCTGGCGCTCCAGGCGATGGAGATTTGCCGGAATGACAGCTCTTTTTCTTGTTGTTTTGCCCTTTGGACTGCTTTCTTCCACTCCCGCGCCTTTACGCATTACCTATCTGGATGTGGGGCAGGGCGACGCCTGTCTGATAGAATTCCCCAATGGCAAAAAGATGCTGCTGGATGCCGGAGACGCCGGTTTCGGCTTTAGCGCGGGCTCCTGGTATATCGAGCCTTTTCTTAAATACCGGGGTATCCGCCATCTCGATTACGCCCTGATCAGTCATCCCCATGCCGATCATATGGGGGGCTTTGATTATCTGTTTGACAAGATCCGCGTGGATACACTGATTCTCAATGAACTCGTCGTCGGTTCGGCGCTTTATAAAAATCTGCTGCAAAAGGCGCGGCGTTATAATATAATTCTTAAACATTGGCAGCGGGGCCTGCGGCGCCGCATGGGGGGGACAGCCCTTTATGTTTTGCATCCCCGGGACGCCGATGAGCATGTAAAGGAGCCCCACGGCAGGGAGATCAATGACAGCTCGATAGTCTTTAAGCTGCAATATGGACAAACCGCCTTTCTGTTTACCGGTGACGCGGAACTCCCGGCGGAAAAGGCCATGCTGGGCTTTGGGGATTTTTTAAACAGCGACGTGCTCAAAGTGGGGCATCACGGCAGCTCCACTTCCACCGGCGAACGCTTTCTTTCCCTTGTCAATCCGCGCCTGGCCGTTGTCTCGGTCGGCGCAAAAAATAAGTTCAGGCATCCTTCCCCGGAAAACCTGCGGCGGCTGGCCCGCAAGGGAACGCGAATTTTACGTACGGATCGCCTGGGGGCAATTATTATTACCAGCGACGGGCGGGAAATCCGTCTGGAAAGATGGCGATAGTCCGATATGCCCGTCTTTGCGGCCCGGTGCGGGTAAGAATATCAGCCAAAGCCGCGCAGGGGTAACCCGCGCATTCATTCGCGGGGCGGATGGACCGGAACCGCCCTCGATAGAATCCGGTTCATCGGATTCCGGTTGGAAGACAAACCTTAGTAGTAACCGTGGGGAAACAGGTTCAAGCTTATTAGCTTATTTTTTGATGTGGCGATATGAATAAGGTAATAAGGTTATTATTTTTTTTTGGTTTACTTTTTTCTACTAAGGTTGGGGAAGGGAAATAAGGTTTGGTCTTATTATAAGGCGTTATGCCCCTGATTGAAATCGGGGTTAACAGAATCCCTTGCGGCCAGGTGCGGGTAAGAATATCAGCCAAAGCCGCGCAGGGGTAACCCGCGAATTCATTCGCGGGGCGGAAGAGGTCTACCGCCCTCGATGGAATCCGATTCATCGGATTCCGATGCTAACACAAAGGGCTAATGGGCAGGGCCAATAAGCCAATAAGGTCGGGGGCTTTTGTGGTTGCTTTTTTCTACTAAGGTTTGGGGAAGGAGACAGGATCAGGTGTGTCGTAAGGCGTTATACCCCCGATTGAAATCGGGGATTAACGGTATCCTTTACAGCCCGGTGCGGGAAAAAATATCAGCCAAAGCGGCGCAGGGGTAACCCGCGAATTCATTCGCGGGACCGATGTATACACAAATCGCAGGACGCTACAAAAAAGCTAACACCTGGTGATGATACCCCTAAAAAACCTTTTTACCCCAATGCTACACGGCACCCCATAGTCATAGTACACTATTTCATCAGGATCATTTTTCGAACACCGCTGTACTTGCCGGCGGCCACTTTCAAAAAATAAATTCCTGAAGCAACGGGTTTTCCGGCACGGTTGCGTCCGTTCCACTTCATTTCATGGTATCCGGCCTTCAGCGCTCCCTTAAAGAGGGTGGTTACCTTTTGACCCAAAACGTTGTATACACTGATATCAACCTGTTTTTTTATGTCCTCCGGCAGCCCAAAGCGGATGGTGGTCTCCGGGTTGAAAGGATTGGGGTAGTTTTGCTGTAACACAAAGGATGCGGGTAACAGTTGCGGTTTGTAACCGGCATCGGTTGTGGCCTCTATGCTTAAGGCATAGTTACCCGCCATTTCAACCATATAATGATCCTGCTCTTTCATATTGATGATCGTCTGCCCGCGATTGTCCACCAGATAGAGGTAGTATTCGCTTTGGGCCATCTCCCGGCTGTCCCAGCTCAGGGTGACCTTTTGCTTTTGACGGGTGACGATATGGGCCTGCCAGCGGTTAAGCCCCTCGCCTCCGCCGGTGGTTTGCAGGGCCCGGCTGAACTGCCGGCCATCCTTGCTGAAATAGAAACGGTTTCCGTTTCCAATTTGCGGCGGTTCCGTTATATTGACGCGCCTGCCGTTGGTAAAGCCGAATTCATTGCGGCTATCCTGAAAATCGTTGCCGCTGACGGCGATATTAAACAGGGGCGGAGCGCCGCTTTTTTCCAGCGAGGAACTGTCGGCGACGGTAAGGGTGGTGTCTTTTAACAAGGACGCGGCCGATGTGTCGAAGAGCAGGGTTCCTTCTTCCCTGCTGTAAAACCAGTAACCGCGCCAGGGCTGGGCGATGGCCTCATCCAGAGTGGCCCATTCATATCCCTGTAAGTCCTTGTTGTGCACATACCAATAGACGGCCGGTTCAATCAGGCTGTCCTGTGCGGCCCGGGCCATGGTGTAAACCCCCGAGGAGGTTTCCAGCCGCATATCCTTCCAATAGGTGGAATAGGTCAGGGGGATACCCAGCTGGTTCCAGCCCTTTTGTACCGGCGTGCTTAACAGGACACTGCTGTCTCTCTCTTCCTGCTCCAGGGCCAGGGGAAAGTTTTTATCCGTTATCAACCAGGCGGCCTGTCCGTAAGGCAATGATGAATCTGCAAAAGAAGAATAGGTATCATAGCGGCCTTTTTCATCGTTCCAGCGGTACATCTGCACCAGGGAATCGGTCACAAAGTTTTGCCAGCGCACATTGCGGGTTTGAGGCAGGCTGACCAGATACCAGCGATTGCGCAGAACAAAGCGTTCGGTGGCTTTTATATAAAAGGGCAGCCAGCGGGCGCTTTTACCGGCCCTTCCGTTATCCTCGGGATCGTAGGCCCACAGTTTGAGTACATAAGGGCCGTCCGCCAGGGGATAAAAATTGAGCGCATGCTCGCGGGTACCGTCGCCGGAAGCCATTAAAGTGGTATCCGGTAGTTTCCACAGACGGTAGCTGTACAACAGACTGTCTTCCACGTAGCCGATGGGACGGTCGGTAAGATCATCGGCGCTGTAAATGACCTGTATGGATGATTCCCGCACCAGGCTGTCCGACCGGGCCTTTACCGTAACCCGGGGCGCAAAGTCATCAAATATGGGGCTGAAGACGATGCGCGTAAAGCGATTGTCCTGGCCGGGACTGTTGCTTTCGGCGCGCAACAGGGCCTGCTTGTCGCCGCGCGGCAGATACTTGTTGGGGTGCAGATTGAAGGTCACGGCCAGCGAATCCATGGGCGGAACCGTATAAACGGCCGTATCGGCGTCAAACCAGACGTCCAGCAGGGAGTCGGGCAGATAGGCATAGCGGAAGATCAGCGAGCCCGCTCCGTCATTGTACACCCACAGGCTGTCATGCCGGGTTTGATCCACCGGCAATGTGATTTTTATGGTGGATTGGCCCAGACGAATATCGGGGGCGGTTGTCCGGCCCGTAATACTGACGCGAGGCGAATAGATGACGCCGTTTTGATCCAGATAGTTAAAAACGGAGATGTAGTACTGTTGGTTGATATCGAGGCTGTCCAGGGTGACCGTGACCCGGCTGCCGGCCGCGGCGGTGAACGTTGTGTCCGCTCCGGCCTGCCCCTCATTGGGGGCGAGGACGGTATCCGTTGCCGAATAGCGGATCAGCGTGCCGCTGTAAAAATCATTCACCGGAAGGGTAAAGGTCAGCTTCAGGGCCCGGTCGGCGCTTTCAACGCTCAGTTCTTCCACCGGGTTGATAAAGTTGGGTTCGATGGTCAGGGTAAAGGTATCCCGCACCGTGGAAATGCCGTCGCTGACGGAAATAACGGTGAGGTAGCTTCCGGTGTCGGCCAATAGCGGCGTAAAGCGGATATGGCCGCTGTCCGGCTCGATGGTAAAAAGCGGGCTGTTGTCGCTAAAGCTGAGCGGCTGTCCGTCTACCTCCTCGGCGGGGAAGGTGACGTCATAATAGATATTGGTAAAGATGGTTGTATCCGCAAAAAGGCCGATCAGCGGCGGATCATCCACGCCCTGTACCGACAGCAGAAGCGTCCGCGGTGTACTGCTGGTGTCTTCGTCCGTTGCCAGCAGGTAAAGGGTGTCCGGCGTAGTGTTAAAATAATTTTCCGCCGGGCGGATGGTCAGCAGACTATCCTGTATTTCCGCCTGAATATTTTCGGGATTGCTGTTGCCGGTAAGTTCGAAGATAATCTTCCCCGGCGGGGTCACGTCATCATCGATATAGAGGCTGAGGTCAACAAGACGGCTGGCATCCTCCCACAGTTGCAGGGTATCCGCGCCGCTCCATTGCGGAGGCTGGTTCTCATGAAAAACATCGATACCGAAAAGATAAGCTGTTGTATCTCCATAACTGTCCGTTAGCCGCAGGCGCAGTTCATTATAGCCGGTATCGGCCAGTTGCGGGGTGCCCTGTAAAATATTTTGTGTGGTCAGGCTCATCCAGCGGGGTATGCGGGTCACTTCCATGCTTACCGAATCGGCATCCCGGTCAAGGTAAGCGGGCCCATAGGAATAAAGAGTACCGGTTCTGGCGGTTGAAGGCGGTTCATTGGTCAGCTCCGGCGGCCAGTTCAGCCCGCGGCCAAAGAGGGGAATATACTTTTGGGGCTCGGCCGGGTCATTACTGTCGATGAGCAGAGAATCTCCCAGGGAGTCCCGGGTATCCGGCGAAAAGATGACCGTCATGGGCACGGAATCACCCGGGGCCAGATTGTTTTGCGTGTCCTGTAATATGGCGAACAGATCGGGCCGTTTAAGCACCGAGGTGAAATTGATAAGCAGATCCCTGGCGCCGTCATTGCGGATAAAGAAACGGGTGCTGTCTTTTTCTCCCGGATGGGCGGCGGTGAAAACCGTATCCAGCGTGGTAACGATTTTCGGGCGCAGGGAGCGCGTGGCCATGTAGGTTCCGCCGAAAAGGCCCTGATTGATACGTCCGCCATTGGGCAGGGGCTCAGGTGAAAAGTCGTCATCGGGGTCGCCCGCGTCTACCGTGGGCGAAAGGGGATCGGGTTGGTAATAACCGGAGTCCGGCGGCAGAAACAGGGGCGCCTGGCGCGATATCTCATACAATGAAGGAAAACCGATGACGGAATCCACGGTGGAATAACTTACCTTGACCGAGGAACCGGCCACGGCGTTAATACCTTCGTATTTATTGTACCAGACAATGGCGTTGCGTATCTGGCCCCGGGCGCCGGCGGTAAAGGTAAGGCCTTCAGTTTGCGAGTACAACACATTGATATTTTTTAACAGGCTTTTGCTTTGATAGCCAAATTGGGCGGCCACCATGTTGGAGTCGAAAACCACGTTCTCCAGCACCAGGGTATCCTGTTCCGTGATCAGCGCGGTTTGGTTGCGGCTGAAGCCCCCCAGTTTCATCTTTAAGGGCCGGCCCTGTGTTTTCAGGGCCGTCTGGGCGGCGTTGATGCTGAACCAGTTAAAATAAACCGTATCCGCGGCCGGGTTAAGGCGGATGCCGTCCCAGGTTACCGGCCCCCTGTCGTTCCATAATTCATGAAAATCAACCATTTGATCCTCTGTCCCGCTTACCCTCAATCCGCCATACACGCTAAAGTAGGCCAGGGAGTCAAAGGCAAATTCAACGCCCTGTTGGATTTCCAGCTGCTGTCCGGCGGGCACTATGATGGAGTCGTAGACGGCCATGCCGTTCACAGTGTCGCTAAGCACGCCGCTCAGCGCGCCGGAGAGTGTTTTTATCAGCCGGATTTCCCTTATTTGGGAGCGTGACTGTTCCGTGCCATTGTATACGGCCTTAACGCCGTACCAGTAGTTGCGGAAACGGCGGGTGCCCCTGTCCAGAAAGCTGGTATCGTTGACATTGAAAAAATCAAAACTGTCGGGCTGTGTAAAATCCGCTCCGGTGCTGTCGCGGTAAACGCGGTAAAAATCCAGCGTGCCCTGATCCGCCGGCAAGGGAGTCCAGTTAAGCCGTACACCGCCGGGTTCCGTGGTCAGCAGCGTAATGGACGGGGCCCAGTTCTCGTTGAGCACAACTTCCATCCTGCTGTTGGCGTTATTGGCGGCCAGAATATCCAGCTGTCCGTTGCGGTCGGTATCAAAATGGATAAGGTGGCGTTGGGGGTTACTCAGGTTTTGTTGGGCCGACGTCACCTCGCTAAAGGACATATCGCCGTTGTTTTCAAAGAATTTCAGCGTGCCCGCGCGCGTCAACACAGCCAGATCCTGAAACCGGGTATCGTAATAGGGCTGGTTCTCGATGCCAAATTCGCGGATAAGCACGTCCTCGATGATATCGGCCGAGGCCTGTGCCAGGGGGCCCTGGGCAATCGGAATAAAGGTGCCGCTCTGGGGATCATTCTGGTAAATGTAGATGGAATAGTCATCGGCGGTGATGATTTCGGGAAACTTGTCCAGGTTCAAGTCCGCCAGGCGAATGAACCTGAAAGAAAGATTGTTGGCGACGACGGTTTCCTGGTCGAATCCGCCGCCATCCATCTGGCGCTGAAAAACCAGGTCGCCGTTAGCATTCAGGGCAACCATGTCTTGCAGACCGTTGTCGTCGATGTCGCCCAAAGCAATTTGTTGTTTGAGGGTGGCTGTTTCCAGGGTAATGGGCGGACTGCCCTGCTGTGTAATGGAAAAATCTTCGCGCACGGTTAGGGAATCATTTAAAATCAACAGATCGGGCCGGCGGTTCTGATTGTAGTTTATCAGACTCACCTGCCGGATGTTGACGGTGGCATGCTGCACAATGCCCGGAACAAAGTAGAACGCGGCGCCGCTCTGGTTTTCTATGGTGTAAACCCTGTCGCTGTCATAAACCAGCAAATCGGGCTTACCATCCAGATTGGCGTCGGTGATCAGCAGTTGGCCTGTCATAAGCGTATCGATATTGATGCCCAGGCCCATATAAAAGGCGTCCTGCCCGCTTACCGTGCCGGAGTCGGACATCTGGAAAACGATCAGCGAGTCGTTGCGGTAGGTGACCAGGTCGAAGATGTCGTCATCGTTAAACCAACCGGCCACCACATTGGTGGAGGGCGACGTTATGTCCGGCGCGCTGTTAACCGCTTTAAAACGAAAGCGTCCGCTGGTGTAGGGGGTAAAAAAGGCGTCAACGGATTCATCCCGGAACAGCACATTAATGTCGGGATATTTGGAACGCAGGGTGCGGGGCAGCGTAATCTGCCAGTTTTCCCCGGGCACGCTTTCCGCTAAATTCGAACGGTAGATGTCCAGAAAAAGCCGGCTGGAGTCGGTGGCGTCATAATAGGCGGAATACGGTATATTTCCGGAAAGGGAACTGGAGATAGTCACGGAATCCTGCACGGTGAATATATCCGGGATAACGGAAAATTTAAGTTCCACCCGGTTGTTAGGGCTGTTCAACAGATCATTACGGCCGGGCAGGGTGTATTGCAGTTCGAAATTATTCAGCAGGGAAAGCAGTTCATTGCCTGCCGCCACGCCCAAGCCCGTAGCAAAATCGGGAACGTAGGTATTGGAGACGACGTCATTCAAGGGCCGGCCCTGGCTGTCCCTGAATTTGACCTGCCAACTGGCTCCTTTGTCGGGGCTGGCCCAAAGCTCGCCCTGATCGGTGGTAAACCATACCCAACTGTCGGAGGTGGTGGCGGCCTGCCCGTTTGATGTGCCCGTAAGTGACTGGCCCAACTGTTGGTCAAAATAGGCAACGCTGGTTATTGTTCCCACATTGCCCTGAAAGATATCCACCGGCGGCAGCAGAGTGGCCTGATTGGTGGATCGCTGGCCGATTATCCCCTCGCCGCTGGAGGGTTTGTTGCCCGAGTAATAGTAAACCTGATTGTAGCCGTCATAATGAAGCCGGCTTATTTTAAAGTCGGCAAGGGTATCGCCGGGGCTGGGCAGTAAGGGGGTTGTCCCCTGGGGGACGATCCGCTGCACAAAGCTGGTATCGTTACGGATGGCGGCAAAGACCAGGCCGTCATAATCGGTTTGTAGGTCAACAAATTCCAGCCCGGTCGTTCCGGCGACAAAGGGCGTCCAGCTTAGGCCGGCGTCATCGGAATAGAACAGTTCGTTGAGATTGCTGCCCACCCAAAGCCGGAAGGTAATGGTATCGAAGTGGATGGAGAGCAGGTTGCCCGTGGTAAAGGGGGTGATCTGCTGCCAGCTGTTACCGTTATCCGTGCTGCGCAGCAGCATGCCGTTATTGCCCGCGGCCACAAGAACCAGGAATCCGTCATTGTCAAAAGCGGCAATGTCATTCAGGGTTTCGGTTGTGGGGGTTGGGTTTATTTGCCAGTTATGACCGTTGTTACCGGAAACATAGGTGTACCCGTTCGGTCCCGCGCCATAGAGCGGGGCAAGGGAGGTGAACGGTTTGTCCATGCGGACAATATTACCACCGAACGTGTCCTCATAGGTCTGGAACCACTGCGCCCAGGCACAGGTGCTAAGCAGTAATAAAATAAATGCTGATTTAACGGATGATGGTAGCATTGAAACGGTTCTCCATTGTTGGCAAAATCATATTTTATGTTTTTCGGCCAAAGGAGGGTAAGTATTAGCTGAATGGGGGCGACGACCATTTTTTGCGGGGCTATTTTGATACGGCGCACACAATGGCTTCCAAAGTGAGCCTTACGAGCTGAAATAAAGAGAAATGACGCCGTTACGTCCCGGGCCGTTTATACCGGAACCGTGCTCACGATACAGGCGGTCCAAAATATTTTCCAAACGTAACTGCAAACGGATGTTGGGCGAAAGGGAGTAGCGCAGGCGCAGGTTTAAAGTATACCAGGCCGGCGTGCCCCCGGGCGGTATGCGCGGGTCGTCCCGGTCATCGGTGGAAAGCCGCTTTTGCGCCGAGGCGAAACGCATATAGGCCGACAACTCCCAATTCCGGAATTGCCGTTCCGTGCTGATTTCGCCGAAGAGGGGCGGAATGCCGCCCACCGGTTCCTTAAGGCTAAGGTTATAGCCGTAAGTATAGGCCATTTGCAAACGTACCATCCACAGGGGGGCGGGCTGAAAATGGAGGGCGCTTTCCAGACCGGTAATAAAGGCCCGGCCCGTGTTTTGTTTCGACTTGACGCGGAAGAGTTGTCCGTCGACCGCGATGGAATCCTTGCCCCGGTAGGAGCTGTAGGCACTGCTGATCAAATTGTCTATACGGCTGTAATAGAGGGCGGTTTTCCAACTTATTTTTTGGGTATGCAGCTTCCAGCCCAGATCGTAGCTCAGCATTTTCTCGGGTTGCAGACTTTGATTGGGCACCTCATAGGTGTCACCCTTGGATTCCCCGATTTTGGCCAGATCACTGAGGTTGGGCGCGCGAAAGGCCTGGGCCACGGAAAAGCTGATGTCATTGTTGCGGTTGAGGCCGTGCCGTACCGCCGCCGATAAGGTGAGCGCGGAAAAGTTCAGGCGCAGGGGTTCGGGAAAGAGGGGCTGATCCAGACGGAATGTGGTGTTGTAAGCGGAATAACGTGCTCCGAGGATCAGTGGGGTATCTTTCCATCCGTTATAGGTATCGCGTAAAAAGATGCCGAAGCTGTCATAGAGGGCGCCGTCGGGATAGCGGCCCCCGGCCGGTTGACGGTTCGCGCCGTTGATGCGCCACGCTGTGCTGGATACCTTGTCGCGGTACAGATCAAAACCACTGATGATATGATGATCGCCGATAGGGACAAAACGCGCCACCGATGAAAAACCGGCCGTACCCGTTCTATCCCGCTCCTCATTCAGGACGGCGGTGATGGTCTTTTGCTTGCGGCGGCCCTCTTCCTGTATCTGGTAGGAAAGGGTCGTTTCCCAGAGCTGAATGGCTTCAAAGGGCTTAAACAGGGTATGGCGCAGATAGGCCATGCTCCGTATCTGCGGATGGTATTCCCATAAATAGTTGTTGTTGTAGAGGTATTTGTCATAGCGCGGAACATGATTTTGTCTGCTGAACTGGGCGTTAAATTTCAGCCGTTGGGATTCGCTGATCTTCCAGCCGAGAATAAAGTTGGCGTCATAGCCGTCAAAGCCGCCCGGCGTCTGCTTTTTCCCCGGATTCAGGCTCAGTACGGCTTGCGGTTCACCACGTCCCTCGCGCAGATCACCGTAGGACTTGTAGCTGGCGCCGGCATAGGCAAAAAGGGAGGAACCCATGTAGTTGATGGCGGCGTGTACCGTTTTCTCGTTATCGGCCGTGGCATAGCGGCTGAAGCCGCTTAGCTTTACGCGTGCCGAATCCACATAATAGGGTTGCAGGGATATCAAATTCAGCACACCGCCCAGGGCGTCGCTGCCATAAAGGACGGAACCGGGGCCGTGCACGGCTTCGATACGCTCAAGGCTGTTGTTATCGACGGTGGTGAGGTATTGGTGGTTACCCAGACGGTATGTGCTGTTATTGAGACGCACCCCGTCGGTGAGCAATAGAATCTGGTTGGAACTCAGCCCGCGAATAATGGCCGAGCCTCCTCCGTGATTGGTTTTTTGGATAAAAATACCCGGCTCTTCGCGCAACAGCTCTGCCGAGGTCGCCACATCCCGTTTTTGGATGACCGCCCGGGATACCAGATTGGTAAAGCGGGGCGTGTCGGCGCTTTCCGTTTGCAGACGGCTGGCGGTAACCACGATATCCTGGCCGCTGTATACCTCGGCCGCCAGGTAAAGCGTATCCAGGTTGATATGGGTGTTGTTCTCCGAAAGTGAAAAGGGGATCAGCAGGGGGCTGTAGCCGATATGATCAATAAAAAGGGTGTATTGGCCGAAAGGTAAATTGGCAAGATGGAAACGCCCCTCGCTGTCGGTCACATCATTTTGCCGGGCGGGGCTGGTATAGACATGGGCATCCCGTACCGGATTTCCGTTGACATCGGCAACCCGGCCGTAGATAAGTGTTTTAGCCGTAAGGGGAAATTCCAGCGCCGGCACGGCGCTTATCAGGGTGAATAAAATGAGCAGGGAGAACAGTTTGAAATTCATGCTTTTTTCATTTTAAGGTTGTACAATTTTTGCGTCAACGAATGTAAGGAGAAAAAGTTTTCAAAATAGGGATTTTTCGACCGGTCTCCGCGGGTTGCCCGGATTTTAATCGCCGGGAAAATATTTTCACGTTAAAACATACACATGGGAAAAGGATGGAGGCTAAAAGTAATGCGGAGAGAAATGCGACCGAAAATCTCATTTTTAAAGGCATTTTACCGGTTTGCTTTGCTTGTGTGATCTGTGTAAATTTTTCAGATGGGATTGTAAACGTATCCACAGTCCCGTGGACTTTTATAAACTAAAAGGAGAAACATCATGTTAAACAAAATAGCCGTTATCGGCGGGGGAAATATCGGAGGGGTTGTTGTTCAGGAGGCCGTGTCACGGCGGCTGGCCCGCAATGTGGCCCTGGTGGATGTTAAGCCGCCGGAATTTGCCAG
>JALXBH010000064.1 GCA_026991535.1 Calditrichia bacterium
AAGGATATGCTGCCCCTGTTGGACGTCATGATCAGGGATATTCCCTCTCCCGAATTTATCGAAGGCACCACGCAAATGCAGATCACTTCGCTGGACTATTCGCCTTATGTGGGGCGTATCGGCATCGGCCGGGTGTACCGGGGCAGCCTCTCCAGTTCCGAGCGCTATAAACTGGTCAAGCGGGACGGTTCCGTGGCCACGGCCAGCATCAAGCAAATTTTCACCTTTGAGGGTTTGGAGCGGGTGGAACAAAATGAGGTGGGCACCGGTGAAATTTGCGCCGTGGTGGGCATTGAGGATATCAATATAGGCGATACCATCGCCGATTTTGAAAATCCGGAACCCATGCCGCTGATCACCATCGACGAACCGACCATCAGCATGACCTTTACCATAAACACCTCGCCTTTTTTCGGCAAGGAAGGCAAGTATGTCACCAGCCGCCATCTGCGTGATCGTCTCTATCAGGAGTTGGAATCGGATGTGGCCCTGCGCATTGAGCCGACCGCCTCTCCGGACAGTTACAAGGTCAGCGGACGGGGTATCCTGCATCTGTCCATCCTGATTGAAAACATGCGTCGCGAAGGCTATGAGTTCGCCGTGGGCCAGCCCAAGGTGATCTACAAAGAGATTGACGGGCATAAGGCGGAGCCGGTGGAAGAGCTGGTGATCGATGTGCCGGACGCTTTGTCGGGCAAGGCCATAGAACTGGTATCACAGCGGCGCGGTTCCCTGGAAAGCATTGAGGACAAAGGCAGCTTTAAGCATCTTACTTTCCATATTCCCTCGCGCGGCCTGATGGGATTGAGGAATAAAATCCTTACCGCCACCTCCGGCGAGGCGGTGATGACTCATCGTTTTTATCAGTATGAATTTTTTAAGGGCTCCATACCGCACCGCCAGAACGGGGTAATGATTTCCCTGGGGCAGGGGCCGGTGGTGCCCTATGCCGTGGACGCCCTGCAGGATCGCGGCTATTTTATTGTTGATCCCGGGGAAAATGTTTACATCGGCCAGGTGGTCGGTTCCTATAACAAGGATTCCGATATAACCGTGAATCTGCAAAAATCCAAAAAGCTGACCAATATGCGGGCCTCGGGCAGCGACCGTTCCATGAAGATCACCCCGGCGGTTAAGATGAGCCTGGAAGAGTGTCTGGAATTTATCGATGATGACGAGTTGGTGGAGATAACGCCCAAATCCATTCGTATCCGTAAAATTCTGCTGGATGAGAATGAGCGGCGCCGGGCGCAATCGGCCAAGCTGAAAAAAGTATAACGTTATCGGATATTTTTAAAAGGATAAAAAGGCGCGCTAAAACCGCGCCTTCCTTTATCCGCCGCAGAGAAGGGGGGTGCGACGGCGCTCTTTTGGGAATTGTCGGAAAAATGGTGCCCGGAGCGCAGAGGGAACCCATCCTCAAAAAAGGCTCACCTCATCTAAGCCGGGCAAAATTATTCATCCTTAACGCAACGAATGCCAATGCCCAGGGTTTTTTGATAAAAAACACGGCTAATGGTTCCATAGCTGTAATATAGACTTCTGGCCCAGGCATAGGAGGTATTGTCAATCACATACTCCGTCGACGTCCAGAAATAAGCCTGGTATGCCAGTCCCCTGAAACCGCCATAGTCGCGGTAACCGTTGGGCCGGGCCGAAAAGCCAAACTCATTTGTGGCCCCCGCATTCGGCGCCACCCAATGGAGGGTACCTTTTTCCTTTAGTTTATCGCCTTCGTCCGTGCCGCGCCATTGGTAGATATTTAACTGATCCTTCGGAATGCCTATATAGGCTTCCAATTCCTTCCAGTCCTCATCGGTAGCCACGCGCCACCCCTCGGGCGCCACCCCGCGGCTGTCATTTACGGCGTACCAATTATATAACCGGCCGTATGGAATGATGTTAAGTCCCGCGTGATCATATTCGGCATAGGCGCCTTCGGTCATATCCTTCCATAAATTATCATCGGCCACATGACGGATGGAATCGCCATTTCTGTAGCGGGTGACGCGCAGGTTTTCAGCCATCCACCATTGATTGCCAATTTTTACGGTTTTGTATTCATTGCCATCGATGTCGGTTACGGTTCCCACGGTTGTCGTGTCCGTATCCTTGGCAGGCGTGGGACTGGTGGGGGGGCCGTCACCGCAGGAGATAATGTGTAAACCGGGAATAACGGCAAGGACAAGAAACAATCTTTTGAACATAAAACTCTTCCTATGATAAAATTTTGAATGTTATATGGATATCCAATACTTCACCTTTAAATTTTTTTGATTTCAGACCCTTTCGGCAAACAGGAAGCCCCCGGGAACACAATGTGTATACCGGCAGACCCGTCGTTTTGCCCGGACGGACGTGATTTAAGGATATTGTCCCGGGCAAAATCAAAGGGGACGGAAGGTATTATTCCCTGCATCCCGTTCCGACTTGCGCTGGTTTTATCGTAAAAGCATCATCTTTTTTACCGATATGATACGTTCATCGACGGACATTTTGTAAATATACATCCCGCTGGAGAGATGACCGGCATCAAATGTAACGCTGTGCTTACCTGCCGTCTTATTTTGATTAACCAAAACGGCCACTTCCTGTCCCAGGGTATTATAAACCCGGATGGTCACAAAGCCTCCCCGGCTTAACCGATATTCAATGGATGTTGCGGGGTTAAACGGGTTGGGGTAATTCTGATATAAGGAAAAAACGCGCGGAGTATTTTCCCTGTCGGAAATACCGGTAACGCTATGGTAGTAAGCGGTCAACTCCGCACAATAATAAGTGGTGCGAATTATTTCATCGTAATTAAAAAAGACAGGGGAAAAATAAGGTTGCCAATCGGATCCCCCCCATTGGGATACATTATAATAAGAAAGATGGCCGCCGGGCGTATATTCATAGGTTTCCAGGACGGAATTAACCCAGGTATTATTACCTGTATCCCATGTCTGATATAAAAAAGACAATATTTGATTATTGGTATTCCTTGTGTACGTGTACAATCCCTTGTTTAGCCAGTCGGAAAGATTTTCATCCCAGGATTGTGATTGTTTTCCTATAAAGTATCCGGTTGAATCGAATGTGTATGTCTCTCGTAAATCGTTAATCCAGGATTGTGACGATCCCCATCTTTGTTTGATTAATTCACTCAAATAGCCGTTTTCATCATATGTATATATCTGTGCGTTATTATACACCCACTCCTGGTTGTTACTGTCCCAGTAAAGTATTTTGAAACTCAACAGGAGGTTCTCAGCAGTAAAGATGAACTCTTGTCTCTGACTGTTTTCCCATTGATCATTGTACCAGATTTGATATTCATACAGACTTAAATGATCATTTTCATCATACGTATAAAAATTCTGGCGACTGTTTGTCCAGCTTTGTGTTGTCTTATTCCAGGTTTCAACCAAGATATATTCTTTTTTCCACGAATTTGTATATTGATATGTCTGACGATTGGCGCTTAAATATTCGCCCGTGCTTATATCCCAGTATTCATATAATGAAGAAGAGATTAGATCATTATTGAAGGTATAAGAGCTTTGCCATTCTTTTACCCAGTCTTGCAGATCGGTACTCCATCTCTGATTACCATAAGATATCAGCTTGTTTTGATCGTTGTAATTATAAAAATAGCGGTTATTATTCTTAAAAACCATATCCTGATCATCCCAATACTGAAGCAGATAATAAATCACATTACCCTGCGCGTCATAGCTGTTCGTGTATAACCATGAATTTATCCATTTTGAAGAATCGGCGGACCATTCTTCCAAAAGCCGGATTTCTAGCCGGCCTTCGTCATCATAGGTATATGAATTTCGACTACTGTTATCCCAGGCCAGCGTTTGGGGATTTTGTTTCTGAATGGTTTGCTCCTCAATGTTGCCTTCGGCCGTAAATGTAAAAATTTCCTTTATCAATTCTGTTCCGGTAGAATAAATTAAACTATCCAACACCTCCCCTTGAGATTGTTTGTTCAGAGTGAACGAATTTTTTAATGCATTAGGATACCGGGGTAAATCCGGCGTTGTTTTCGGTATTTCCGGTAAAATTACATCGGGCTTTATTAATTCAGGTGCGTCATGATCAGCGGGTAATTCGCTTAGATGATTTTGCGCTGTTATAGCTGTTATAAATGAAAACAGCATCATGGACAATAATATGAGACGAGACATAATACTCTCCTTTCTATTTTTAGTATAAATTTCCGTACTAATACAGGGATAAAAATTTTATGAATTGGCTCACAAATATTTTATTTTTTATGTTTATTTTATCAGAAAAATTATACAGGAAAGAAGTATAGCAGATGCCGGACGCTCTTCAAACCGGGGTTACCCGATTATTGAGGGAAATAAACAAGGGGGACGACTCCGCCATGGGGGAACTGGCCTCGGTTATCTATCAGGAATTGCGACAGATTGCTTCCCGCCTGCTTAAAAATGAATCGGGCAAACACACCCTGCAAACAACCGATTTGGTGCATGAGGCTTATCTGCGGCTGGTTGACGAGGCCTATTTTTCCTGGGAAAACAGGGTACAGTTTTTTGCCATTGCCGCCCGGGCCATGCGCCAGTTTTTAATTGCCTACGCCAAAAAGCAAAAAGCCTTGAAGCGCGGCGGATCGTTAATAAAAGTTACTTTGGATGAAAACGCCGTTGCCGCGGAGGAAAAGACTCTGAGGGTTTTGGCGCTGGATGAAGCCCTGCAACGGCTGGAACAGTATGATCCGCGTCTGGGAAGGATAGTTGAATTGCGCTATTTCGCGGGACTGACCATCGAGGAAACCGCCCGGGTCATGGATATCTCGCCGGCCACGGTAAAACGCGACTGGATTACGGCCCGGGCCTGGCTTGCCAGTGAAATTACCGCTTAAACACATCCATAATAAAAATCGTTATTTCTCCGGCGGGAACAGGCGCGCCGGAGCGTTATATTTACAGGAAAAAGGCAACCCCGGAATATGACTTCAGAACAATGGCAATCGATAAAATCGCTTTTTGAGCAGGCCCTGACGCTACCGGAAGAGGAACGCGCGGCATTTGTGAAAAACGCCGCCGGAAGCGATGAGCAGGTGCGAAAAAAGGTGCTGGATATGCTGCGGGCCGATTCGGGGCCGGACTCTTTTTTGGAAGACTCCTGTTTTGACGCGGCAATGCTTTGGGAAGCGGAGGCTAACAAAGAGGACTATTACGGACGCAGAGTAGGGCTGTACAGGATAGAAGCCCACATCGGTGAAGGAGGCATGGGCAACGTGTACCTTGCCGCCCGCGAGGATGATTTTCATAAAAAGGTGGCATTAAAGATACTTAAGCGCGGCATGGATACGGACACCCTTTTAAAGCGCTTTCGTCAGGAACGACAGATCCTGGCCAATCTGGATCACCCCAATATTGCCCGCCTGCTGGATGGGGGCAGCACGGAGGATGGCCTGCCTTATCTGGTGATGGAATATATCGAAGGGCAGCCGTTGACGGAATATTGCGACGAGCGGCGTCTGGGTCTTGTCGAACGTCTGCGACTGTTCGTTAAAGTGTGCCGGGCCGTGGAGTACGCCCACCAAAATCTTGTGATACACCGGGACATTAAACCTTCAAACATCATCGTTGACAAGGACGGCGCGCCGAGACTTCTGGACTTTGGCATTGCCCGGATACTCGATCCCGATAGCGGCGAACCCCGGGAACTGACCATGGAAGGCTCCCGGGTATCGACGCCCGAGTATGCCAGTCCGGAACAGCTTCGGGGCGGGGTCATAACCACGGCCAGCGATATCTATTCCCTGGGGGTGTTGCTCTATAAACTGCTTACCGGCCGGCGTCCCCAACAACAGGGCCGCGGTGGAAGGGATGAACGACCGCCGCAAAAGCCGGGTCTGCTTGTCCGCGCCAGGGGGGAAGCGCCTCCCGGAATGTCGCCGGACAGACTCAGCCGTCGCCTGCGGGGCGATCTTGATAATATAATTTTAAAGGCCTTAAACCGGCGGCCGGAAAGACGATACGCCTCTGTCGGGCAATTTGCCGAGGATATCGACCGGCATCTGCGGGGCATGCCCGTTCTGGCCCGGGGGGATAGCGCTTCCTACCGCATGATGAAATTTGCCAGTCGTCACCGCTGGGCCATCGGGGCGGTGGTCATCATCTTTCTTACCCTTGTCGGGGCGGTGGTGGGCATTAGCCAACAGGCCGCCATTGCCGGTGAAGAGGCCAAAAAGGCGCGCCAAACGCTGGCCTTTGTAAAAAAGATGCTCTCCGCCGCCGATCCCCTGGAATCGGGCCGGGAACTGACCGTGGAACAACTTTTGGACGCCGCCGCCGGACGCATCCCCGAAGAACTTGCCGAGCAGCCCGCTATCGAAAGCGACATCCGTTCCATTCTGGGAGAAGCCTATCAGAACCTCGGCATCTATGAAAAAGCCCTGACACAATTTGAAGCCAATATAGCCCTGATAAAAAAGATGGGATGGCTGGGAGGGGAGAAGGAGGCCAACGCCTACCGGGAACTGGCCGTTGGGGTCCACTACCTTGCGGAATATGGCAGAGCGGACAGCCTCTATCGCAAAGCTCTTGAAATTTACCGGCAGGCGGGAGATACTCTTTCCGTGGCCTATGGCACGGCATTGAATGATTTCGGCACTCTGCCTCTGGATCAGGGTAATTATGAAAAGGCCATAGACATTTTTAAGGAGAGTCTGCGCATATCGCGCCTGACGATGGACAAAAATGATGTGCAAATCGGCATCACCTATAACAATCTGGCCCTGGCCTATGATGACTTTGGCGCTTACGCCAGGGCGGATACGGCCTATAAGCAGGCCCTGGAGATTTTTCGTCTCAATTATGGCGATGAGCATCCCGAAATTGCCAACACACTAAATAACTATGCCTTTGTTAAGCTCAATGTGGGCGATACGCTGGCTTCGCTCAAACTTCATGAACGGGCCCTGGCCATGTACGGCCGGCTGGCCGGGGAAAAATATCCTTCCTACGGCAAAACCCTGCACAACGTGGCCGCGCTAAACTATTATCTCAGGAACTATAAAACCGCCCGCGAGAATGAAGAAAAGGTCATCGAGCTGTTTAAAATATATTACAGGGAAGACCATCCCAATTTAGCCAGCGCCTATTTTTTGATGGGACGGATACTAAACGCCCTGGAACAGTTTGACGAGGCACGGAAATATTTAAACAAAGCCCTGGTCATCCGCAAGGCCAGGTTCAATCCTCATCATCCGGCCCTGGCCGACGTGTTCTATGAACTGGGTCTGGGATGGTTGGGCCAAAATAACAGGGTCCGGGCGCGGGAAATGCTGCTCGAGGCGCAAAGGATCATCTCCTCGGGGGAGCGCTCCGATGATAGTTTCCGTGATAAAATCAACGTAGCCCTGGCCAAAACGGCCCGGCAGCTGTAAAAGAATGAGAGCCGGCGCTTTATCACTATCCTTATATCATATACCGTTTTCGATGCCGGCCCGTTTTATTCTTCCGCCCGTACCGGCATGGATTGCGCAGTTTCTATGCCTTCCGGATTGAATCAGACCTGTTGAGATGGTGAGCGGACAGGCCCGACGCGCCGTGAATATTACACTAAAATTGAAAACATTTATCAAGTGTGCTATTTTTTCATTGTAAACAGGCAGGGATGGTGGCTGTTCATCCGCTCTTTCCGGCA
>JALXBH010000065.1 GCA_026991535.1 Calditrichia bacterium
CCCTTTTGTATGGGGCGGGGGCACCCGGAGAAAATTATAGGGGTTAAAGGAACAGGCGTTTTATATATTGAGAGACACCTTATTATATGGTTGATATAAAATTAAGACAAAATAGTCCGAACTTTTCAAGCCATGTCAATTTCTTTTGTAATAATAAATTTCATGAGTTAAATTCCGAAATTATGTGAAATTAATCTTTTACATATGCCCGTCGAAAGTGGTTGTTTGAATTTTTAACATATACTAAGCACAGGATAAATCAAATGTCTGATTTTAGATTAAAAAGAGGATTTGATATTAAGCTTGTGGGTGAAGCGGAGAAGCGCGTTGTGGATTTACCCGCTCCCAGGCTGGTGGCAATTAAGCCTTCTGATTTTAAGGGGCTTAAAGCTAAGCTGGAAGTGCATGAAGGGGATGCCGTTAAATGCGGTACGCCGCTGTTTTATGCCAAGTCCAATCCCGATATCAAATTTGTCTCCCCTGTCAGCGGAACGGTTAAGGCCGTCAAAAGAGGCGAGCGCCGCGCCCTGATGGAAATTATCATCGAGAATGATGGTAAAGACAGCGGCGAGGCCCTGGAGGTGCCCGGGCGCGAAGGCATCAAATCCGCCGGTCGCGAGAAACTGCAGGCGTTGATGATGCAGGGAGGTGTCTGGCCTTTTATCATCCGCCGTCCTTTCGGTAAAATGGCTCTGGGCGATGACGCTCCCAGGGATATTTTTATCTCCGGCATGGATACCGGCCCCCTGGCCGCGGATATGGCGCTGGTGATGCAGGGGCTGGAAGATGATTTTCAGGCCGGTATCGACGCCCTGGCGCAAATGACCGGGGGCAAGGTTTATCTTAGCCTCGACGCCAATGCCCGCGATGCCGTGGCCGCGTTCAGTCAGGCCGCCGGAGTAGAAAAAAACTATTTCAGTGGTCCTCATCCGGCCGGGAATGTCGGCGTTCAGATACACCACATTAAACCGATAAAAAGCGGGGAAGTGGTCTGGACGGTTAAGCCCTATGGCGTGGCCATGATCGGTCGTTTTCTTAAAACCGGTCTGTTCCCGCAGGAACGTGTTGTGGCCGTGGCCGGAAGTTCCGTAAAGGAACCGGTTCATTATAAAACCGTCACAGGTACATCCCTGGAAGACCTGTTCGCCCAAAATGGTGTGACCGATGAAGAGCCGCGCTATATCTCGGGCAATGTGCTTACCGGAAGCCGGGTTCTGAAAAGCGGGTTTGTCGGTTTTTACGACAATCTGATTTCGGTTATACCGGAAGGTCCGAAAGAGCGCAAGCTTTTGGGCTGGTATCTTCCCGGGTTTAAGGAACTCAGCCATTCCCGCACCTTTATGTCCCGCTGGTTCCCCTCAAAAGCCTACAAGGTCAATACTCTGCTGCATGGCGCCGACCGTGCCTTTGTAATGACAGGGGATTATGAATCGGTTTTGCCGATGGATATTTATCCCGTCTTTCTGGTGAAGAGCGTTCTGGCCAATGACTTTGAAGAGATGGAAGGCCTGGGCATCCTGGAACTGGACGAAGAGGATGTGGCTTTGTGCAGTTATATTTGTCCCTCCAAGTTTGACTTTGGCGGTGCCATCCGCCAGGGGCTGGATATTATCGAGAAAGAGGGCTGATCAAATCATGATTTATTATTTTGTAAGGTTCCATAATTAAAAAGGAATGGTACATTGAATTTTATAGAAAAAATAATGGAAAAACAGCGTCCGCTTTTTGAAAAAGGCGGAAAGTTGGAGCGCTTCTATCCGATGTTCGAGGCGGGCGAAACCATTTTGCTGTGGACGAACGAACGGACGAAAAAGGGACCGCACATACGTGACGGTTTGGATACGAAGCGGTTTATGATGACCGTGGTAGTGGCATTGCTACCCGTATTGATATTTAGCATGTATAATGTTGGAGTACAGCATTTTAAAGCCATCGGCCAAAGCGCGGGCTTTATGGACGCCTTTTCTTTCGGCGCCTGGAAGGTGCTGCCTCTGGTACTGGTCAGTTATGCCGTGGGCGGTTTTTGGGAAGTCCTGTTTGCCGTGCTTCGCAAGCATGAGGTTAACGAGGGCTTTTTGGTAACCGGTTTGCTGTTTCCTTTGACCCTGCCGGCAACCATGCCCCTGTGGCAGGCTGCCTTAGGTATTACCTTTGGCGTGGTCATCGGCAAGGAAGTTTTTGGCGGCACCGGAATGAATATCCTTAACCCTGCTCTCACCGGGCGTGCTTTTCTTTTCTTCGCCTATCCCGGACGTATTTCCGGAGACCAGGTGTGGACGGCTTTCCACAGCGCCACCGATAAACTGGTGGACGGTTTTTCCGGAGCCACGCCTCTGTTGGTGGCTTCTAACGCCACCGGGGAAAGCGCCACCCATGCCTTATCCAGCCATGGCTTTACCTTTATGGACATGTTTTACGGCTTTATACCGGGCAGTTTGGGGGAAACATCCACGCTGATGATCCTGATAGGCGCGCTTATCCTGATAGTAACCGGGGTGGGCAGTTGGCGTATTATGCTCTCCACCTTTCTGGGCGGGCTGTTTATGGGCTGGTTGTTTAATGTGCTGGCCGGGCCGGAGAACTCCCCTATTATGTCGCTGCCGGCCTATTACCACCTGGTGCTGGGCGGTTTTGCCCTAGGAGCGGTATTCATGGCCACCGACCCTGTTTCCGCCGCGCAAACCGCAACGGGAAAATGGATATACGGTTTTCTCATCGGCGTGCTGGCCGTTTTGATCCGCACCGTAAACCCGGCCTATCCCGAAGGCATGATGCTGGCCATTTTGTTTATGAATGTCTTTTCGCCCTTAATCGACTATTACGTCGTACGGGCCAATATCAAAAGGAGGTTAAGCCGTGCATAGTAACGCTCAAACCTTTCGTTTTGCGCTCATTATCACCTTAGTGTGCAGCATTTTGCTGGCGGCGGCGGCCACCCTGTTAAAACCGCGCCAGCAGGAAAATATCCAGTTGGATATTAAAAAGAATATTCTGAAAAGCGTGGGACTGATAGACGCGGAAAAGGATTATGCGCGTCAGGAAATTCTTAATCTTTACGCGGAGAATATTGAGGCCCTGGTAATAAACAAGGCCGGAGATATCGTTGAGGGACGTACGCCGGAAAGCATTGACCCCAAGGTGGACAAGGAGCTGTATCCCATCTATGAAAATAAAAAAGACGGGGAAATCCTGGCCTATATTATCCCCATTTCCGGTAAGGGGCTGTGGTCAACCATTTACGGTTACCTGGCCGTGGAGCCGGATGGGAAAACGGTTAAGGGGATCACCTTTTACCAGCATGGCGAGACGCCGGGTCTGGGGGGTGAGATTTCCACCGGTTGGTTCCAAAACAACTTTAAGGGGAAGTCTTTTGTAAATGATAAAGGTGAGCTGGTCAGCATTACCATTGTAAAAGGTAAGGTAAAAGATAAAATTGCCGCCGGAGAACGCTATCACTATGTGGATGGCATTAGCGGGGCAACGCTGACAGGACGCGGTGTTACAAAGTTTTTAAAGAAGGACCTGGAAATCTACGACGCCTTCTTTAAAAAACTTCGTCAATCCAACAAAGGAGTAATCGATGGCTGATCAAAGTGTTGCAAAAGCTGAAAAAAAGAAAGAAGCTCTTTTTTCCAAGAAAAATATGAAGGTTCTCACCAATCCGTTAAGTGAGAACAATCCGATCACCTTTCAGGTTTTGGGTATCTGTTCGGCCCTGGCCGTAACGGTGCAAATGCGTACGGCACTGGTCATGGCCCTGGCGGTGACGGCCGTGGTCGCCTCCTCCAATGTGCTCATCTCCATGCTGCGCAAGCAAATACCCTCAAAAATCCGCATCATCGTCGAACTGGCGGTTATCGCCACGCTGGTGATTTTGGTGGATCAGATATTAAAGGCCTATCTGTTTGATATCAGCAAGCAGTTAAGCGTGTTTGTGGGGCTGATCATTACCAACTGTATCATCATGGGGCGCGCGGAGGCCTTTGCCCTTCAGAACAAGCCCTGGCCTTCCTTCCTGGACGGCATCGGCAACGGCCTGGGATACGGCTGGATATTGATGGCCGTGGCCACCGTTCGTGAAATTCTGGGCAGCGGCAGCTTCCTGGGCTTCCGGATTATCCCCGAGTCTTTTTACGCGGCGGGATATGAGAACATGGGCTTAATGCTGCTGGCCCCGGGCGCCTTCATCATTCTGGGCCTGTTGGTCTGGATACAGCGCACGATAACCAAAACCGTGCATGAATAGGGAGTATCAATCATGTTAGAGCATTATCTAAGTCTGTTTGTAAAATCTGTTTTTGTTGAAAATATCCTGTTGGCTTTCTTTCTGGGCATGTGTTCCTTTCTGGCGGTGTCCAAAAAGGTGGAAACATCCGTGGGATTGGGCATGGCGGTTATTTTTGTAATGACCATCACCACGCCGGCGAACTGGTTTGTACATGAATATCTGTTAAAAGAAGGGGCCCTGGATTGGGTTTCCGCCAGCTTTGCCAGTGTGGATTTAAGCTTTTTGGGTTTTGTAACCTATATCGCCATCATCGCCGCCATGGTACAGCTGGTAGAGATGGTACTGGATCGTTATTCGCCCAAGTTGTACACGGCCCTGGGTATATTTTTACCGTTGATCGCCGTGAACTGCGCCATCTTGGGGGCCTCCCTGTTTATGGTGGAGCGCCACTATAATTTTGGCGAATCCGTTGTTTTTGGCCTGGGTTCCGGTATCGGTTGGGCCCTGGCTATTGTCGCCATGGCGGCCATCCGTCACAAGCTGCGTTATTCCAATATTCCCGTCGGTTTACGGGGCCTGGGGATAACCATGTTGATGACCGGTTTGATGTCTATGGCTTTCATGATCTTTTCAGGTATTCAATTATAATCGGAGTATAACATGCCTGCTATCGGAATTTTAGCATTAAGCGTCGGTGTTTTCGGCGTCACCATCATGCTTTTGGTGGGGGCCCTGACCTATGCCGAGGCCAAACTTGTACAAAAGGGAAAAGTAAAGCTGCTGATAAACGGAGATGAGGAAAAGTCTCCCGAGGTGGAGGCCGGTTCCAACCTGTTGGCCACCCTTTCCAATAACGGTATTTTCCTGCCATCCGCCTGTGGCGGGCAGGGTACCTGCGCCATGTGTAAATGCAAGGTGCTGGAAGGAGGCGGCGATGTGCTGCCGACCGAGGAGTCTCAACTGTCCCGCGGCGAAGTGAAGGAACATACGCGTCTGGCCTGCCAGGTTAAGGTGAAGCAGGATATGAAAATTGAGATTCCCGAAGAGATTTTCAATATTCAGAAATTCGAATGCACGGTACGCTCCAACCATAACGTGGCCACCTTCATCAAAGAACTGGTTCTTGAATTACCCAAGGGCCAGCATCTTAACTTTAAGGCCGGCGGATATATACAGATTTATATTCCTCCCTACAGCCTCTCCTTTAAGGAGTTTGATATTGAAGAAGAATATCATCCGGATTGGGATCGCTTTAAAATATGGGATTTAAAGGCCAGCAACGACGAAGAGATTTTCCGCGCCTATTCCATGGCCAACCATCCGGCCGAAGGGGATATCGTTATGCTTAATGTGCGTATCGCCACCCCTCCTCCGGGCACGGACTTTCCCCCGGGAGTTTCCTCGTCCTATATCTTTAACCTGAAGCCCGGTGATAAGGTGACCGTTAGCGGCCCTTACGGAGAATTCTTTATCAAGGACACCGACCGTGAAATGGTATACATCGGTGGCGGCGCCGGCATGGCGCCCATGCGCAGCCATATCTTCCACCTTTTTCACACGCTTAAAACAACCCGTAAGGTTACCTTTTTTTACGGCGCGCGGTCTAAGCGTGAAATGTTTTATGATGAGGATTTTAAAAAGATCGAGGAGCAGTTCCCCAATTTTAAATATGTGGTGGCCCTCTCCGATCCACAGCCGGAGGACAACTGGACCGGCCCGACCGGCTTTATCCATCAGGCGGTGGAAGAGACCTACCTTTCCAAACATGAGGCGCCCGAAGAGATTGAATATTATCTGTGTGGTCCGCCCATGATGCTTAGCGCGGTACAGAACATGCTCTATAATCTGGGCGTGGAAAAAGAGATGATCGCCTTTGACGAGTTCTAAAAAAAAGAATAAATGTATAAAGCGGATGCGTAAGCGTCCGCTTTTTTTTTGATCTGATTATCCCGCTTTCTAAATTCCCTTATGCCTTTAAATTCGTTTACTTTCAATCCGGACAGGCAGCCGGGCTGTTTTTGCTTTTATAACCGCGACAGAAACGGAAAATTTATATATTCCGGCCTTTCGTGTGCGGATACTTACAAAAGCGCCGGATGAATCTTTTTACATTTTCTGAAACATGTTAAATAATATAACGTCTATCACACTTTCAACGCATACTATCAGGGAGAAATATTAAAATGATCCAACGTGGCCTAATCCTATTTATGGTTATAAGCGCGCTGTTGCTAAGCGCATGCGGCAATCAACAACAAGGCGATAACAACAGAAAAAGCAGGAACGATTCTTCCCAGGTTCGTAAAAATCGCGAGGACAAAAAGGCCCGGGAGGAATCTGAGATGATCCCCGTGGAAACCATGCGGGTAGGCCGGGGCGATATATCCGACTATATTTTACTGAGCTCCAACCTGGAAACGGAAATTCAGGCGGATGTATACAGCCGCTCCCAGGGCGTGGTGGATTCCATCAAAACCGAGGAAGGCCGCTATGTGCAAAAAGGGCAGGTGATGCTAAAGCTGGAGGCCGACGAATACATCATTGCCGAGAAAAAAGCCCGCGTGGAATTTGAGCAGCAGCTGAGCAACTTTAAGCGTAACGAGGCCATGCACGCTAAGGCTTTGCTGAGTAACGAAGAGTTTGAGCAGGCGAAATATTCGCTGGAAACGGCCCGACTGAACTGGGAAGACGCCCGTTTGAAGCTGGATTATATGAGTATCCGTTCGCCGATCAGCGGTTGGGTTGGGGAAAGGTTGGTAAAAATCGGTCAACGCATTCAACCTACGGACAAGCTCTTTTCCGTGGTCAACAATTCGCAGGTGATTGCCGTGGTCAACGTGCCGGAAAAAAATGTGGACGATCTGAAAGTTGGCCAACTGGCCATCATCACCTCGGATAATATACCTGATGTAAAGTTCGAGGGTTTTGTAAAACGCATCAGCCCCGTCGTGGACCCTTCCAGCGGCACGGTTAAGGTGACCGTTGGCGTGAAAAATAAAAGCCGCAAGCTTAAACCGGGGATGTTTGTAAACGTTAACCTGATAATAGATACCCATAAAAACGCGGTGTTGGTACCCAAGCTGGCCATCGTTTATGAAAACGAGTATATGAATGTATTTGTGGTCAGAGACAGCCTGGCGCATAAAGTCCGCCTGACGCCCGGTTTTGAAGATAATGAAAAGATAGAATCCCTGAGTGATATAGCAGAGGGAGACGAAGTGATTGTTGTGGGCCAGGCCGGTTTAAAGGATAAAACAAAGGTGCGCGTGGTTGCCCGCCGGGAAAATCCCTTTATACAAAAAACGCAGTAATCATCCGGATAAAAGTTTAGTTACCGCCAACGGAGCACAGTTTAATGAGTCAGCAACCTTCTGATATGACAAAGTCCTTTTACAAGTTTACCACAACACGTCCCGTGGCCATTTTAATGGTCGTTATCGGCGTGGTTGTTTTCGGGATCATTTCCTACCAGCAACTGCCCCTTAACCTTATGCCGGATATGACCTATCCCAGCCTGACCGTGCGCACGGAGTACCCCGGCGCCGCGCCGGAGGAGGTGGAAACCTCTATTTCCCGTCCCGTGGAGCAGGCTCTGGGTATTGTAGACAACCTCGTATCCATCAGTAGTATCTCCAAGGCCGAGCAATCAGATGTGATTCTTGATTTTACCTGGGATACGGACATGGATAAGGCCACGGCGGATATCCGTGAAAAACTGGATCAGGTCTTTTTGCCCGATGATGCCAAGCGGCCGTTGATTCTGCGCTTTGATCCCTCGCTGGACCCGATTATGCGTCTGGCCCTCTATGGCAAGGAGAATCTGACCTATATCCGTTACATCGGCGAGGAACAGCTTAAGCGCGCCCTGGAAACCATAGACGGCGTGGCGGCGGTTAAGGTTAAGGGCGGCCTGGAAGAAGAGATTCGCGTGGAGCTGAATGAACGGGCCATGACCCAGATCGGCATGAACATTGAAACGGTAAAAAACCGTCTTTCCGAGGAGAATGTCAATCTGGCCGGCGGCAACCTTAAGGAAGGGCAGACCGAATATCTGGTGCGTACCCTGAATGAATTCCGCTCCATAAAAGAGATAGAAGAATTGGTTGTGGGCCGTTTCAATAATGTGGATATCAAGATCAAGGATGTGGGCCATGTATACCGCACCCACAAGGAGCGCCAGATCATTACCCGCGTAAACGGCACGGAAAGCGTGGATATAGAAATTTTCAAGGAAGCCGACGCCAACATTGTGGAAGTGGCCCATCGCGTAAAGGAACGGTTATACGGGACAAAAGAGCAGCGCGAATATGTGGCCGAAATGAAAAACCCCAAAAAGGTTAAAAAGGAGAAAAAGGCCAAACCCGATAAAAAAGTGAAAAAGCAGCGCCGGGGCCGGGGAAGACGGGGCTCGCGCGGGGCGCCCATGGACAGAGAGGCCTTTAAAAAAGCGCAAATGACTAATTTTTTGGCCTATGAACTTCCCGGAGATATAAAAATTGAGACCTTGTCCGACCAATCGGTTTTTATCGAAAGTTCGGTCAATGAGGTTAAAAACACCGCCATAATGGGTGGCTTTCTGGCGATTATCGTACTTTTCATTTTTCTGCGCCTGCTTTCGCCCACGGTGATTATCGCCCTGTCGATTCCTATCTCCATCATTGCCACATTCGCGCCGATGAAGATTTTCGGCGTATCACTCAATATCATGTCCCTGGGCGGTCTGGCCCTCGGGGTGGGGATGCTGGTGGACAACAGTATCGTGGTGCTGGAAAGTATAAGCCGTCGCCGCGAGAAGGGCGACTCCCTCGTGGAGGCCACCATCCGCGGCGTCAGCGAGGTCGGAGGCGCGGTTACGGCTTCTACCCTGACCACAGTGGCTGTATTTTTCCCCATCGTTTTTGTACAGGGCGTGGCCGGGCAGGTGTTTGGCGATATGGCCCTGACCATTGTCTTCTCGTTGCTGGCCTCCCTGGCCGTGGCTCTTTTTCTTATACCCATGCTCTCATCTCGTCAGATATCCGCCTTTACCAGGGGAACAAATTTAAATACACTGCCCTCAGCTTTTATTCTTAACATGCCGTTAAAGGAACAGGTTGACCGGTTTTTCTCGCGGGAAAGTAAAACGGACGCGGGAGGTTTGGACGGATGGCTGTCTCTGCTTGGCCAATCTGTTTCTGGTTGGTTTGTAAGAACCATGGAGGTCTTCCTTTATACACTTCTGGCTATGGGCAAAATTCTGTTTGTCTTTTTCCTGACTCTGTTCACCCCATTTCTCTTTTGGCTTAAACCGGCCAACAAGACGTATATGGCCTGGCTTAAAGAGTTATCCCTGGGTAAAAAAACTGATGACGGAGGAAGTGATCATCCCCTTTGGCGGGGTTATGAGCAGGTAAAATCCGTGCCGCAATTTTTTACGGATATAGCGGCCTATCTCAAAAGCCTGCGGGAAACAACGTCCTGGAAGAAAACGGTTAAGATCATCCTTGTACCCGTGGCTTTGGTCTTTAATCTGCTAAAGATGTTCACCTATGTGCTGTTTGAATTGTCCTTTCGGTTGGTTCACGCCCTTGTTTTGATGGTCGGACTTTTGATTTATATGCTCATCATGCTACTCCGCCTTATTTTTACCATGCCCACGCGTCTGCTGGTCACCCTGTTTGACCGGGGCTATGGCCTGATTGAAAAAGGCTATCCCCGCTTGTTGACGGCCGCCATGCGGAACCGTTGGTCCATGCTGGCGGGAGTGCTGCTCTTGTTTGTGCTTACCGTTTTTGGCCTGGGGCCGCGTTTGGGCAGCGAGCTGATCCCCGAAGTGGCCCAGGGCGAATTTTTTGTGGAACTACGCCTGCCCGTGGGAACGCCCGTGGAAGAAACCGATGAGCGTATTGTGCCCATTGCCACTCAAATTTCGGCCATGCCGGGGGTGGATAAAGTGGCCTCCGTGGCCGGTACCGATAAAAGTGCCACCACGGAAAGCGAAGAGGGTGAGAATACAGCCAGGCTGACGGTGACCATTACGCCCGGTTTGGATTACGAGTCTACCGAACAGGAACTGATCCACAAGATACGTGAGCTGATGCAAAACTATCCGGGGATAACGGCCAATATTGCCCGTCCCACCCTGTTCAGCTTTAAAACGCCCATCGAGGTGCATTTAAAAGGTTACAATCTGTCTAAGTTGCAGCAATACAGCCGTGAAATAGAGCAAACTATTTCCGCTATTCCGGGGGTGGTGGACGCCAAGAGCAATATCCAGCGCGGCAATCCCGAGGTGCAGATATACTACGACCGCAAGCGCTTGGCCCTGTACGGGCTGAATGTGCTGCAGGTGGCCAATATTGTGCGTAATAAAATCCGCGGCGACGTGGCCACCGAATTCCGTCAGGAAGACCGCAAAATAGACGTGTTGGTGCGTTTGCGCGAGGCTGACAAGGAGAGCATTGACGATTTGCGGCGTATCGTGGTTAATCCCGGTTCCGCCGTGCCGGTGCGGCTGAGTTCCGTGGCCGAGATACGTGTCAATGAAGGCCCTTCGGAAATACGGCGCGTGGACCAAACCCGCACGGCGGTCATTACGGCCAATGTGGAAGACGGCTACAGTCTTTCCGACATCAATAACAAAATATATGAGGCCCTGGCTGCCATGGACCTGCCCCAGGAATTTGCCTTTGATCTGGCCGGGCAGAACAAAGAGATGGAAACGTCGTTGAATTCCCTGTATCTGGCCCTGGCTCTGGCTATTTTTCTGGTTTATATCGTGATGGCCTCGCAGTTCGAATCGTTGATTCATCCTTTTATCATTATATTTACCATACCGCTGGCCCTGATCGGCGTGGTGGTCTTTTTATATATCCTGTCCATTCCGCTGAGCATCGTGGTCTTTCTGGGTATGATTATGCTGGCGGGTATTGTGGTGAACAATGCCATCGTTCTGGTGGATTATATCAACCAACTACGGGAACGCGGCCTGGAGAAATCGCGGGCCATTCTGGAGGCGGGACAAACCCGTTTGCGGCCCATTCTGATGACCACCATGACCACGGTGCTGGGTCTGTTGCCCATGGCCCTTGGCCTGGGTGACGGGGCGGAGATACGCACGCCGATGGCCATTACGGTAATTGTCGGATTGCTGTCATCCACCCTGCTTACGCTGGTGGTAATTCCGGTGGTCTATGATCTGGTCAGCGCCATAAAAAAAGAAGACGAAGCTAAAGAGAGTCCGTCCGCCGGGGCGGCCGTCCATGTGTAACAGGGCAGGGGAATAACCATGATCCGTAAAAAACTTGAAGGAAAAATAAGTTTGCTGCCGAGGCTGGCCCTAACCCGGCCCGTAACCGTCAGTATGTCGTTGGTGGCATTGCTGGTGGTCGGCTTTATCGCCTATAAGGCCATGCCCGTGGAGTTGATGCCTGCCGGGTTTACACCGCCGTTTCTGGGCGTGTGGACACCCTATCCCAATGCTAACCCGGAAGAGGTGGAACAACTGATCGCCCGGCCCATCGAGGAGATGGTACGCACTATTAAGGGGGTGAAAAAGGTAAATACCTACAGTCAGGCCAACGGTTGCTGGACATTTTTGCGTTTTAACCAAAACGCCGACATGGATTTGGCCTATGCCCAGTTGCGGGACCGCATAGACCGGGTAAAACCGGAGCTGCCTGATGATGTGGAAAGGCTCTATATCCGTAAATGGAATAATGACGATGAGCCTATCATGTGGATTGTGATGATTCCCGATAAGGAGATCAAGGATCCTTATTATTTTACGGAAAACCACATTAAAAAACCTCTGGAACGTATAGACGGCGTGGCCAATGTGGAAATTTTCGGCGCCGATGAAAAATCGATTCAGATTTTGATTGATCAGGATCAGATAAAGAGATTTAAAATCAACCTGTATGATGTGATAACTGTTCTGCGTCAGGATAATTTTGCCATATCCAGCGGAAATCTGCGTGATGGCGGCAATAAAATATTTGTGCGTTCCGTGGGCAAGTTCCGTTCCATAGACGATATCCGGCGTATTCCCATAAAGGGGGCCAATATTCTGTTAAAGGATATTGCTTCCGTGGTATATGATGTACCGGAAAAAACATGGGTACAACGGCTTAACGGCAAACCGGCCATTCAATTGGGCATCCAGAAGGAGTCCATGGCCAATACGGTGGAGCTGAGCCTGGCCGTGCGTAAGGTTTTTGAGGAAGATTTTAAAAAAGACCCTCAACTGGCCAATTTTGAAGTTGAAATTCTTTTTGATCAGGGCGAGCATATTCTGGAATCCATAGATAATTTAAAAAGCGCCGGTGTATGGGGGGGCTTTTTTGCCTTCATCGTGCTTTACTTTTTTCTGCGCCGCTTCCGAATGACATTGTTGCTCAACCTTTCCATTCCCCTTTCTATTCTCTTTAGCATGACGGTTATGTACTTTATGGGCTGGACGCTCAACCTGATTACCATGATGGGCCTGATGATATCCATTGGCATGGTGGTCGATAACAGCATCGTTGTGCTGGAAAATATCTATCGAAAGCGTAACGAGGGCTTGGGTAACGTGGAAGCGGCCGCCCGGGGCACCAGCGAGGTTTCCCTGGCGGTCACCATGGCGACCCTTACCACCATTGTCGTTTTTCTGCCGATGATTCTGATGAATGACGACATAGGTTTCCGCTTTTATATGCTGCGCATCGGCGTGCCGGTAATGATATCCCTGCTGGCCTCCTTGTTTGTAGCTATGGTGCTTATTCCCCTTGTGGCAACGCGGGTGGTTTCGCGCAGGAAGGTTAAAGAACCGGCCGTTATCACCATGCTTACGGATAAATATGCCGTGTTTTTACGCTGGACGCTTAATCACAAACTGGAAACTTTTATTGTGCTGGTGGCGGTTTTTTCTTCATTGATGTACGCCGTGGACAATGTGGCCCAGACCGACAATATGAACGGCAATATCAATGATTTTCGTCTGTTTTTGGACCTGCCCGATAACTACACCCTGGAGGATGCGGCCCGGGTGGTGCATATGGTGGAAGATTCCATACACGCCAGATCGGATCGCTATAACCTTAAAGCCATAGATGTACGCTACCGTAAAACCGGAGCGCGTTTTAATGTCTTTTTACAAAAGGAACCGCCCGTGGCCTGGTATGACGCCGTTTGGAACGCGGGTAAATCCCTGCTGGGAGTGCGGGATACCACAGTGATGGACCGCGATGCCGTTGTGGAGGATGTAAAAAAACATCTGCCCGAACTGCCCGGCATTACGGTACGTACCAGCTGGCGTCAAAGCGGCAACAGCGACGAGGCTTCGGTTACGATAAACCTGTTTGGCGACGATACGCGTAAATTAGCGGAGCTGAGCAAGGAGGTGGAACGGCGTCTGAGCTCCATTCCGGAGATTGTCAGCGTGGAAACAGACCGTGAAAAAGGTCAGGATGAAATCCATCTGATCATAAAACGCGAGGAGATTAAAGCCTTCGGTATCAGCGCGCAAACGATTACCGGTACCATCATGTATATGCTGCGCGGCATTCAATTGCCCAAGTTTCAGGCCGACGATCGTGAGATCAATATGAAAATCCAACTGCGGGAAAGCGATCGCGAAAACCTGCAGCAATTAAAAAATATCACCTTTTTCGCCCAGAATGGTAAGGAGATACCGTTGGCTTCGCTGGTAACCATAAAGATTACCAAGGGTTTTGGCGCCATCAGCCGGGAAAACGGCAAAACCTTTCTGGCGGTAAAAGCTAATACCACGGCGGATAATATCGGCATGATTCATAAAAAAATTGACAAGGCTATGGCCGGTTTTGAAATGCCCTACGGCTATAACTGGACCAAGGGCAACCGCTATGCCAATATACGGGATCGGAATGAAAGCCAAATGTTCAGTGTCTGGCTGGCGATTATTTTTGTTTACCTGTTGATGGGCATCCTGTTCGAGTCGTTTATCCTGCCGCTTTCGGTGGTTATGTCCATACCCTTTTCGTTTGTCGGTGCTTACTGGATGCTCTATATCACCGGCACACCCTTTGACACCATGAGTTCGATCGGGTTGATTATTCTGATCGGCATTGTGGTCAATAACGCCATTGTGTTGATCGACACGGTCAACCGCCTGCGCCTGGAAGGTTTTAGCCGTATGGAGGCCCTGCAGGAGGCGGGGCGTAAGCGGCTGCGACCGATTCTGATGACCGCCTTTACCACCATCGGCGGATTGATTCCCATGGCTCTGGGTAATGCCAAGATGATCGGCATCTCCTATAAACCGATGGGGCTGACCATTATCGGCGGCCTGATGTTTTCCACGCTGGTTTCCCTGATTGCCGTGCCCTATGCCTATATGATATTGGATGATTTTCGGGTATATCTGCGCCGGGTGGTCAGCGGAGCCATAGTGCGAAAGCTGAAAAAAGAAGGGGAAACCGTCACGACGGGATAGTGCTGCGTACCATCAAATACAAAATAAAAAACAGGGGTTAAGTACAGTACAAAGCGCCGGGCAGATGTCGGCGCCTGCCGCTGACTCCCGTTAGGCCGGGAAACCTTGCCGCGGAGGCCCAGGTACGGTTCTATTCGGGCAAGGTGGCCAATAACAGGCGGATCAGGTTCTCCCCCATGATTTTCCTTACATCGTCTTTGCTCATGCCCCGGTTGAGCAGGGCGGCCGTCAGCCAGGGCAGGCGATCCGCGCTGAGTTCCTCTTGGGTCGCTCCGTCCCAGTCCGAGCCGAGGGCCACATGGTCAATGCCGGCAATCTCCACGGCATGCATCATGGCATCCACCACGCTTTCCACATCGCTGTCGCACACGGCGCCTTCCCAAAAACCGATACCGATCAATCCGCCGGTGGCGGCAATACGTCTTAGCTGATCATCGCTCAGGTTGCGTGGTGAATTGCACGTGGTGCGGACACCGGTGTGGGATACCACCAGCGGCCGGGTGGCCAGTTCAAGGGCGTCCTCAATGGCCCGGGGCGAGGCATGGGCCAGATCGATCAGTATATGCCGTTTTTCCATCTCATGGAAGGCTTGTTTTCCCAGTTCGGTCAATCCGTATTTTTTTACACCGTGGGCCGAGCCGGAAAAGGCGTTATCAAAAAAATGGGCCAGGCCGATCATGCGATAGCCCGCCTTGTCCAGCACCTCCAGATTCTCCAGCCTGCCGTCCAGGGCATGCATGCCCTCTATGGCCAGCAGACCGGCAATTTTACCCGGCGAGGAATCGTTCAGGAAGGCGGTTAAACTTTTACGGTCGGAGATCACCGTTAGTTGTCCGGGGAACGCCGCGGCGGTTTCCTTCAGGCGGTCGGCCTGATACAGGGCCCGTTCCGTAAGACTGTACCAGGCTTTAACCGGCGCTCTTTCGGCAATCATCAATAAGGTGATCTGGTCGGTTTCATCACTGTTGCTTTGGTAATTGATACCGGAAGGCGTTTTGGTAACCGCGGAAAAAACCTGCAAGCGTACATTGCCCGCGTGCAGGCGGGGCAGGTCTGTATGTCCGTAATCGTGTTGTTCTGTCAAATCGCGCCCCCAAAGCAGAATATCGTTGTGCATATCGGCCGCGCGCAGGCTGCTGTGAAAAGCCCGCACACTGTCCGGCAGCACAGGCGCTTTCATATCCAGTAAAATATTAAACTGCCTGTCTACAAAAGCAGGCACATAGGCAAAAAAGATGATGACGCCCAGGAGAAGCAGGCTCCAGAAAATCTGTAAAATGCGTTTAACCGGTGTTGTCATATCCGTTTTCCTTTCTCAGGCGTTTTCCACAAGTATAATTTCATCTTCCAGGTTGGGCACCAGGCATAAAAAGCGAAAAGGCGCGTCGCCAAGGGTTTTATAGCTGTGAGGAACCCCGGCGGGGATAAAAACCACGTCGTCCTTTTTGACACGATAGGTAGCGCCGTCGATGACCACCTCGGCTTCACCCTCCAGCACCAGTTGTTCGTGCTCCACCTTGTTGGTGTGCAGGGGCATAAAACCGCCGGGATGGATGGTAAAGCGGCGCATGGCAAAGTGGGGCGCTTCATCCGGGGAGATCAGCATTTGCATTTCCGTTTTTTCGCCCGCGCTTACGGGCACGGGAGCAATGTCTTTAAGTTGGCGTCGGATCATGTTTCTCTCCTTCTGTTGGGGAACGGGAGGGTTAACGGACCGGAAAGCTGTTTCCGGCCCGCATGCCGTAATATAGAGGTTTATTTATCCGAGTCAACCGCGCGGCCTTCAAAAACGGCTTCTATTTCCTTGCGATCATACACCTTGCCCTCGCCGATGCCGGGGCAGTCCTCCATAACCTGCCGCCAGCGGCGCGTCGATTTTACATTCTGCGGCCAAAACGGATAGGTGCGGCATTGCAGGGGGCGCACGGGATAGATGGTGCATTTTCCCTCTTCCAGGAAGACGCAGGCCTGCCCGTCCCTGTCTTTTAGGCTACGCATGCCTTTGACCTCATAGGTATAGCGCTCGCGGATTTCCACGACGCTCCGTTTCAGGAATTTGGCGATTTTTTTTATGTTCGCCTCGCTGACAAAAACATAGCCGCCGTTGATTTCGCAACACCGGGAGCAGTCCTTGCGGCAATTGAATAGTACGGGAAGTTCAATGTTAATGCGCGCCATAATATCCGTTTATTGTTATTGCGGGTTATGCCTCGGGATGGGGAAAGCTCCACTTTATTCGCGGGGCTATTATAGAGGATTGAGCTTAATGTGTCAAAATATTTTAAAAAAAAGCCGCCGCAAGGAATATGCGGCGGCTATAAAGTCGGGACGGAAAGACTTAAGCGATGGTTATATCCTTGTCCAGATAGATGTCCTGAATGGCATTGAGCAGCTCAACGCCCTGATCCATCGGCTTTTGGAAGGCCTTGCGACCACTGATCAGTCCCATGCCTCCGGCCCGTTTATTGATAATAGCGGTTTTCACGGCCTGGGCCAGGTCATTCTCGCCGGAGGCGCCGCCGGAGTTGATCAGACCGGCGCGACCCATGTAGGAATTGGCCACCTGATAACGGGTAAGATCAATCGGATGGTCCGAAGAGAGTTGCGAGTATACCTTGTCATGGGTTTTGGCAAAATTAATGGCCTTAAAGCCGCCGTTATTTTCCGGCTGTTTTTGCTTAACGATATCGGCCTTGATGGTTACACCCAGATGGTTGGCCTGGCCGGTCAGATCGGCAGCCACATGATAGTCCACGCCATCTTTTTTAAAGGCGGGATTACGCAGGTAGCACCACAGGATGGTGGCCATGCCCAGGTCATGAGCCATCTCAAAGGCCTCGCTCACTTCTATAATTTGTCTGTTGGATTCGGGCGAGCCGAAGTAGATGGTGGCGCCCACGGCCACGGCGCCCATGTCCCAGGCCTGTTGCACACTGCTGAACATGATCTGATCGTATTTATTGGGATAGGTGAGCAGCTCGTTATGATTGATTTTGACGATGAAGGGAATCTTGTGTGCATATTTACGGCTAACAGCGCCCAGAACGCCCAGGGTGGAAGCCACGCCGTTACAGCCGCCCTCGATGGCCAGCTTTACGATATTCTCCGGATCGAAGTAAGCGGGATTGGGGGCAAAGGATGCGCCGGCGGTATGTTCGATCCCCTGATCCACCGGCAGGATGGAAAGGTAGCCGCTGTTACCCAGACGGCCATGCTCAAACAGCATTTGCAGGCTACGCAGAACCTGGGGGCTGCGATCGGAATCGGCAAAAACACGATCCACAAAATCCGGGCCGGGCAGATGGAGCTGCTCCCGGGGGATGGTATCGCATGTGTGGTTAAGTAAGTTCCCGGCTTCCGCGCCAAGAAGTTCCTCGATTTTTTTTAGTGAACTCATTTATGCCTCCTTAATCAGCATCGGTTGAATGGAATGGTTGAATTTAAACAATAGCGCCATAAAACGAAAAAGATGTTTTATTTCCTGGGGAAAAATTTTGTTTTATATGCGCATCAGGCTCCGGCTGGAATGGCCTGAGTTTTTATACCTGTATGATTGTTGCTTTTTCATGGCATTATTCTTCGTCAATGGAAGCAAAATCTACATTAACAGGCCGTTTTTTTTGCTCTTAATGGGTAAACTTTAGTCTGTAACGCCGAATACCTAAATCTTGATTAACAAAGAAATGTAATGAGTGAAATTCAATTTGATCTGGCCTATCTGACCTCACGGGAATCGGCCTTTATAAAATTTATCGATATATGCTCCCAAATTGAGCACTTTAGCGTTTCGGGCCGGATTGTTTCTCCGAAGAGCAAAGTAAGCCGGCCTGCCGATACCAAATCCATCCCCGTGTATTTGCTGGACCTGGCCGATCTGGATGATGCGGGCATCGGCGAGCGTTTCCGGGAAATTAAGCTTTTGGAACTGCCCTATATATTGCTTTATGACGACGGCAATGCCTCACGCATGACGGAACTCCGGCCGCCTTATTGGCTGCATAAAAAAAGCCTGAATGCCTTTGAGCTGACCCTTTTGCTGCCCAAGATCGAAACGGATTATCGTTTGCGCATACAGGCGGGCTATTTGAAACGCAAGTTCCACGAAAGCGAAAAGCGTTTTATAGGTGTGTTCCGTTCTAAAACAGAGGCGACCATTGTGCTTAACCGCGACGGTTTGATCCGCTATATCAATCCCGCCTGCCAGGAGTTGTTTGGCATTCCGCAAAAGTTCGTCGGCCAGCGCTTTCCGCTGGATGTGCAGGCGGGAGAGATTCTGGAATTTGACCTGCGGGCGTTGACCGGTAAAAACCGCACCGTGGAGATCGTAACCAATGAATTGATCTGGGAAGATGAGCTGTGCATTACGCTGACCTTGCGCGATACCCGTGAGTTGCGCCGCCTGGAGGATGAGCTGCTGACCTTCCGCCATGTTATCCATCTGAGTCCCCTGCCCATACTGATAACCGACCAGTATGGCACGATCATCTATATCAATGAGCAGTTTTCCAAATGTACCGGCCACAGGGAAGAGGATGTTTTGGGGAAAACCCCGCGCATTCTGAAGTCCAATGCCCATAAGCCCCAGTTTTATAAAGAGATGTGGGATACGATAACTTCGGGAGAAACCTGGCGGGGACAGATTTGCAATAAGATGAAGGATGGTCGTCTGTACTGGGAGAAACAGGTCATTTCCCCTGTGAGGGACAAAAAGGGTGATATAAAATTTTTTGTCTCCATCCGTATCGAAGACATCCAAAAACGCAAGGAAGAAAAGGCGCGGCAAAAGGCGGAAACCCTTAAAAGCGTGCAGGAACTGGCCGGGGGTATTGCCCACGAGTTTTCACAACCGCTGCAGGTGCTGACCATCAGTATGTCTATTTTGGAACGCGATGTGGCCGATTCGGAATACTTTGTCAAGGCGCAGCGCAGCATTCAGCGTATCGTGGAACTGGTGGATAACCTTAAAAGCATCACCGCTCTGCGTCAACAGGATTATCTTTCCACCAAAATCATCAATATCCGCGCCTCCTCGGAGGAAGCGCTGGAAAAAAGCAGGCAGCAACGTATCCTGATCATTGATGACGAACCCGAATTGCTCGACTCGCTTATTGAGGTGCTGCAGCTGTCCGGCTATGAGTGCGACGGCGCCTCAAGCGGTCCGCAGGCGCTGGATTTTATTGGCAATCAAAGCTACTCGCTGATCATTTCCGATGTGGATATGCCGGAGATGCCGGGTACCGAGCTTTTTAAAAAAATAAAGGAAAGCGGCTATAAGGGGCATTTTGTCTTCATGACCGGCTATGAGGTGGAAGAAGAACTGGAAGATACGGTGCGCATGGCCGACGCCTTCCTTTCCAAGCCCTTTCCGCTGCCGGATTTGAAAAATCTGGTGATAAAACTGGTTGGCGAACCGCTCTCCGAAAAAGACTAAAGCAGCCCTTTAATGCGAAGCATAAGGCGCAAAATGGTGATTTTGATCCATTGGTATTAGAAAAAAAACGTGTTTACCACCGGAAAAGGTCTCTGTAATCCTGCCGATTTTAAAATTATCTGCGAAAATTTCAATACCAGGCCGTATTTCATTCATAAGGTGTTTTTCACGGAATTAAATTTGTCTTCCGGCCATTTGGCGGGATTGTGTAAAATATATTGGCGAATCCGGTTCAATTCATTTTCATTGCGAATAATATGATCGTGAAAACGGGGTTGCCACACAGGCATACCGGGTGTATGACGATATTCATTTATCTGTTTGGTGGCGGACGATTTAAAACCGGCCACGAATGATGAAACAGACCGGGGACGACGCAGGGCCACACCGGATTTTGGATCGTTTTGCCGTAGAGACGCACGGCCGGTATTTTGTAGAGACGCACGGCTGTGCGTCTCTACGGCATTGTTGTCATGATCATTTTTATCAATGACAACAACGGCGTGAATATGGTTGGGCATGATGACAAAACAATCACAATACAATTCCCGTCGGATTTCAAATGATTTGTTCCATTCCCGTAAAACAATTTCCCCGGTTTCAGACAATAGCATGCGGCCATTGACGATTTTCCCCAACCCACATTCCCGGTTGTGGGTGCAGATGGTGATAAAATAATATCCGTTGGCCGCGTAATCCCGGGAGGAAAGGCGCGCTGATTCAATGCTGTATTTATTTTTATACAACGTCATCCCGATTATCCCCTTATTTCGATAAACGAATTGGGTTCTCTTTCTACATGGTGTTGTTTTTAGCGGCTATCCCGGCCCTTGAGTCCCTGAATACCTTGTACCTCAAAACGACGTTTATATTCGTAGAATTGGAAGCGTGAAACGCCGCGCTGCCCGCGGGCCGCAGATATTTCCCGGAGTTTTGTCAAATGGAGGTAAGGATAAACGCTGTCGGATGATGTTATTTTGTGCTTTTCTGATAACGTCCATTTCTTATACTTTTACGAATATACAAATTCGCGTGGGAAGGTGTTTAAGATTACACTTAAACTATACCTCTTCATTCGGTGGTAAAAAATTATTTTTGCCTAGTACTTCTATAATGCTACGAAGCAAATAATTATTATCAAACCGAATCAGATACTTTCTGGAATTATCTTTTTCCGTTATGATCATTTTTTTTTCTCTAAGTCTGCGTAAAATGCGTGACCTTTCTGAATGCACCTTTCCGGGAAACAATCTTTCAATATCGGAAGACATAAATACCTGTTTTTTTATAGCAATTTGTAAAACCTTCTCTTCACGCTCAGTGATATTTTCCTTTTTTTTTGCAAGAGAGACGGCTGGCAGTAAGATATTTGCAGACAAATAATTATAGTTTAAAAGTAAATCTATTTTTTCTATTTCTACTTTTAACCCGGCTAAAACATATTCACACCAATGCAATATTCCACTTTCAGAACCTGTATCAGCATTAGAGAGCGCTTTATAATATTTATTACGATCATTACAAAAAACAGCCGTTGGGTTTAGAATACGACCGAAACTCACATTGAAACCTTGTTTAATCAACATGGCATATGTTAACAATCTAACTGTACGCCCATTGCCGTTATCAAAAGGGTGGATCCATGCAAAACGATGATGACTAATGGCAGTTTTCAATAAATCATACTTTTTTGCATCCTTATTGTTAATGAATTTGAATAGTTCATCCATATAAACGCTTACCTGAGTATAGTCGGGTGGTAAATGGTTAGAACCAACTATTTTCAAATTTTCCTTGCGGTATTGGCCGGCATTTTTGCTGCCTTCCTTGTTTAAGTTTTTAACAATAATTTTATGCACTTCACTTACAAAAGCTCTGTTTATTGGATAATCAGAAATGTTTTCATCTATAAAAGCCATTGCTTTTTCTGAATTTAGAATTTCTAATATGTTTTCATCTTCGGTTTCACCAGAATCTATTCTTTTTTCTATATATTCAGCAATTGTTGTATGATTCCCTTCTATACGGGCGGAACCTATACTTTCAAGCATGTGAAATATATTTTTTAATTGAAAAAATATATGCGGATGCGTTGTTCCTCCAAGCGATTTTCTTCTTAAATGATCAAGCTCTATAATCAGGTCTGTTAATGGTGACTCGAAACCAGGATCGACGAGTTTAAGATCAAAATGTTTAAATGTAGCACTCATAACTTTTTATATGTAACATTGTTTGTGTATAAAGTCCTATATTTATATATGTTTATGTATAGGAAGAATATATACTATATGTAACATTTTTACAAGTCAACATGTTACATATTTTAATTTACGGAATTTATAAACGAAAAAGCATAACGTCCTGCCGATAAGCTGGGATACCACGCCTTAATAAATTTTCAAAAGACCGAGTCATCGTCCTGGCCGTGCCCGAGACAGGCGGGGGCAACATGCGATTCAGACGGTTGCTGAGCGTAGTCGACGTATGACGGTTCGCTTCGCTTATACAATCTAATCTTGTTCATCAGTTTGAAATTTATTCATAATGGAACCAAAGTTGAATTTTTTCAACTATATTGTTTTTTGTTGTTAATATTAAATATAACGGTACAGTTGAATTAAAAGTTGAGTAGGACTCATAAAACATTATTTCAGTTTCTTTATTTTTAATTGATTTTGTCTGTCCATACGTTTCTATTACTTTTTCTTTGGTATCACCAATTTTTATTCCATCTGGAGTTGCATACTTTGGACTCTTACAAACAATGTCCCAAATTTTATCGGACTGTACAATAATAGTAAATTCATCATCATAATAATATTCCTGATTTATTATTGAATCTGGTTTACCCAAATACTTAATCATTTCATCTTTAGAAAGAAAAAGCGTTAAGTCGCCAATATACAGCTGAGATTTATTAATATATTCCGTTTCCCCTTCAAGTAATTCTTGTATTAAATCGCAAGATTGTAAAAGGGTAGAAATGATAAATATTACTAAAAAAATATTTTTCATTGGGTCTTTGCCATTTCAAATTAACGGCCTGCGCATCACCAGATTTGCCACGATTCAAAGAATTTTCAAATGCCGATTCACTGTCCGTGGGCATATACTTGTGTATCTGTACTAATATTGTATTAAACGGATTTCCATATAACTTAAAGAATATGCAAAAGCGGACATTTTTACAAGGAAAAACCTTGTTTATCTTTAAGACGGCTGCAGGGTTTTATGCTAATATCTTCGCTATTTCTAAACCGTCCGTAAAATTCGCAGGAGCGTCTGCTTTTATTTATATGAACACAGCTTTCCTATAAAGGCCCTTTTCTCATCACCCGGAGCGGCTTCCGGTGTAAATTATTATTACGATTTTGTTTTTTACTCCATTTGCCTGTTGCTTTTGTAGACTCTTTTTTGCAATTTCTTTTCCCGTATGCATACGGACAAAAAAACACCGCAAAAATGATGATCTTCGGCACTCCTTCATAGAAGGCGTGCCTTTTTTTTGGCCGAAACTTCTAACACATACGGGGCTTATGGAAAATTCACTGCTTATAAAAAACGCCCGGCTAAGCGACGGACGGGTGTTAAACATCTTCTGCCGGGAAGGGCGCATCCGCTCCATGGGCGCGGAAAGCCCCGGGGCGGAACGCATCATAGAGGCCGGCGGCCGCTGGCTGATGCTGGGCATCATCGACGTACATACCCATATCCGCGATATGGAGCTGAGCCATAAGGAAGACTGGGCCTCGGCCTCCGCTTCCGCCGCCAGGGGAGGCGTCACCAGTCTGTGCGACATGCCCAATACCCGTCCGGCCACCTTCGACCTGCCCAGCCTGGAGGCCAAATGGGCCGCGGCACGGAAATCCCTGGTCAACTATGGCGTCAACTTCGGCGTTACCGAAAACAACCACCGCCAGATAGAACAGGCCCGGGGCATCAACGCCCTGAAGATGTTCATGGCCGAATCCAGCGCCGGCTATGTGGTACAACAGTCCGGTGTGATACGCCGCGTGCTGCGGCTCAGCCAAAAGCTGAACAAACCGCTGATGGTCCACAGCGAATTGCAGAGCTGTGTGGAGGAACATCATAAGCGGTACAGCCATGACATGGCCCACCATCACCTGCTGCGCCACAGGGAATGTGCCATTGAGGCCACACGTCTTTTGCTGCAACTGCAAAAGGAGGAAGGGGGCTATCTGTACATTGCCCATGTGGCCACCGCCGAAGAGGCGGCCATGATTGCCGCCGCCAAAGCCGCCGGGCAAACGGTCTGGTTTGAAGTCACCCCCCATCATCTCTTTTTAAACACCGGCCACCTTAAAAACAACGGCAACATCGGCAAGGTCAATCCGCCCATACGCGACGCTTCGGATAACCTCGCCCTGCAACAGGCCCTGATCGATGGCCATGTGGATACCATCGGCACCGATCACGCGCCCCATACGCTTGAAGAAAAAAACAAACCCTATGATCAGGCGCCCTCGGGCTTTCCCGGCCTGGAAACCAGCCTGGCCCTGATGCTGCGGCTGGTGCATGAGGGCCGCATCAGTCGTGAAAGGCTGGAACAGCTGATGTGCCGCCGTCCGGCGGAGATATTCGGCATAAAAGATCGCGGCTGTGTGCGCGAAGGGGCCTGGGCCGATCTGATAATCATCGACGAGGAAAAGAGCTGGACGGTTGACCCCGCCGCCTTTTTTACAAAAGCGCGTTACAGTCCCTTTGCCGGCATGCGCCTTAGGGGCGCCGTCGTTACCACCATCGTCAACGGCCGTCCCGTCTGGCACGAGGGGCGCCTGCACCCATCGAAAGGAATGCAACTTGAATACCGTTAAGGAAGAACTGATCCGCGCCCTTTATGATACGGGCGCCGTCCGTTTCGGCAGCTTTAAGCTTAAGTCGGGGCTTACATCGCCCTTTTA
>JALXBH010000066.1 GCA_026991535.1 Calditrichia bacterium
TTCCCGTGCAGTCACCCTCCCCCGGCCGCGCGGTGGAAAGAATGATTTATATGCGGATAACCGCGGACAGTATTATTATTGCCGATAAAAATACCTTTTCCCTGCCGGTAACCTCCGCCAAGGGGCGCAACTGGGAAGGGCTGGCCCTGACGGGTGATCGGCGCTTTATTGCCGTTACCGACCAGTTTCCGCGTACCCTGCTGGCATTGATCTATGAAAACAAACAACCATCCGCCGGGGAGTAGCTTATGGCCATTCTTTTCAAAGCCACCAAAAAACTGGAAAACCAGATCGATCTTTTTTTGGATACCGTCAGCGAAGGCAATCTGGTATTTCAGAAAGGACTGGGGGAGTATCTTGCCCATAAGCAGGAGCCTTTTGCCCATAGCGTCAGCCAGCTTAACGAACTGGAAGCCCGGGCGGACAAGCTGCGCCGGGATATTGAAAGTGCCCTGTATGAACAATCGCTGATCCCCGAACAGCGCGGCGATGTAATGAAACTACTGGAAACCAGCGACGACATCATCGACACGGCCAAGGAAACGCTGCTGCAACTGGATATACAACACCCCGTTTTCCCGGAGGAGTTATCCGGCAACATGCTGGAACTGTGCCGCAATGTGGTGGAGGCCTCGGAAGCGCTGATCCGGGCCACGCGTGCCTTCTTCCGCAATATCAGTGCCGTGAAGGATCATCTGCATAAGGTCTATTTTTACGAAAACGAGGCGGACAACACCGGGCGCCTGCTGTTGCGCGCCATTTATGACGGTACGGCCTCCCTGGCCGAGAAAAACCACTGGCGCTACTTTATCAGCAATATCGACAAGCTGGCCGACAAGGCGGAAGCGGTGGCCGATCTGCTGGGCATCTACACCATTAAGCGTACCCTGTAACAGCCATGATACTTTTCTTTCTTTCCAGCGGACTTTTTCTGGGCTGGTCACTGGGGGCCAATGACGCGGCCAATATTTTCGGCACCGCCGTGGGCAGCCGCATGATCCGTTTTCGCACAGCGGCCATCCTTGCCGGTATTTTTGTTACCATCGGCGCGGTGGTTAGCGGGGCCGGCGCCAGCGACACTCTGGGGCAACTGGGCTCGGTCAATGCCTTTGGCGGCGCCTTTACCGTGGCCTTTTCCGCCGGACTTACCGTTACCTGGATGACCCGTCTGAAGCTGCCTGTTTCCACCTCCCAGGCCATAGTCGGCGGTATCATCGGCTGGAACCTGTTCGCCGGCGCCGACACGGACTGGGCCGTGTTACAGAATATTGTCCTGAGCTGGATCGGTTCACCGGTGATTGCCGCCTTCTTTTCCGCGCTCATCTTTCTTCTCTTCCGTATCTATCTGAAACGGGTAAACCTGCATCTGCTGCATGTGGATATGCATACGCGCATCGGTCTGATTCTGGTGGGTATTTTCGGCGCTTACAGTCTGGGGGCCAACAACATCGCCAATGTGATGGGCGTCTTTGTATCGGTCTCTCCCATCCATGCCCATGATTTCGGTCTGGTAACACTGAGCGGCAAGGAGATACTGTTCCTGGTGGGTGGCCTGGCCATAGCCTTTGGCATCATCAGCTATTCCCACCGGGTGATGGAAACCGTGGGCGGCTGCCTGCTTAAGCTCACGCCCACCGCCGCCTTTGTGGTGGTATTGTCGGAAGCGCTTGTGTTGTTTTTATTTTCCTCGGTCAGCTTAAAGCAATGGCTCATGGCCCATGGCCTGCCCAGCCTCCCCCTGGTGCCCGTTTCCAGCTCGCAACTGGTTGTGGGGGCCATTCTCGGCATCGGACTGGTAAAGGGGGGACATGGTATCCGCTGGCGGGTATTGGGCGAAATTGCCCTGGGCTGGCTGGCCACCCCCCTGGCCGCGGCACTACTCAGCTTTATCCTGTTATTTGTTATGCAGAATCTTTTTAAGGTGGTCGTGGCTCAATAGGGCCGGGCCTGCCCTCCCGGCTCTGGCGGGGGCAAGACTACCTCCGCCGGGATAACGGCTTTTCCGGCAAGGCACTGCCAAAACAAAGATGCTTCTTCGTTCTTTTGTTTCGCCAAAAGAACCAAAAGCATCGGCGGAATTTTATCTCCTTACCATGACGTCATTCACTGCCAACCGCTCACCCGAAAATTCCGCCTTTTTTCCCGTGGGCGCGTTTGTGGGGTTATACAATAGTGTCCTGGCATGGCTCCAGGGAACTCACGACAAAGGCTCACCAACCGGCCGGCTCAAC
>JALXBH010000067.1 GCA_026991535.1 Calditrichia bacterium
AAGCGGCACATTCCAGGTTGGCATGCCCGCCGGAGAGGGGAAAGGCCATGGTATGATCAAAAGTGGCCCCTTTCCAGGTGGATGTATTGGGCAGATGACATTTTTGGCAATCGAGATCGAAACCCGCTTTTTGGTGAGAAGGCGACAGCGTTTTCATAAAGTTGGTCAGATGACACCCCTGGCAATCTACCGGTGTATTGCTGAAACGATGGCTGGTAGTCTGTTCCCCATGGCAGGAGGCGCATTCCAGGTTGGCATGAACCCCCACCAGGGGGAAATTGGTTGCGCTGTGGGCATCCAGCATATCCATGCGGTTTTCCCAGCCGGCGGTGGTATGGCAGGTTTCGCAGCGTATCCCCAGTTCATTCTGATGGATATCGGCATGGCAATCGATACAACTGACGCCGACACGATTAAATACCAGGCTTTGATGACACTGGCCGCATGGAACATCCCTGTGTTGCCCGATCAGAGGATAACCGGTCCGGTCATGATTAAATTTATAGGCGTCGATCGTATTAAAATCACTGGTTGTATGGCAGGTAGAACATTCCATTTTTAAGGTGGTCCCATGGGGGTTTCGGGCGCGATTCTGAGCCTGACCCAGAAAAATAAGCGATATAATCAAAAAAAGGACTCTTCTAAAACAGATCATTTTCTTCCCCTGAGTGTTAATGGTTAACCATGACAGGCCACACAACGTGTATCAAGCGGTTTAAAGCGGGTTGTCTTTTTCCCGGCCACCACGATCGTTTTATGGCATTGCCCGCATTCCACATTTTTATGGGCCCCTTCCAGTTTAAAACGGCTGTTTTTATTATGATCAAAACGTAGTGCCGTCCATCCCCGCGGCGTGTGGCAGGTGGCGCAGACCGTTTCACCCTGCCTGTTCCCAAACTGACCGTTGTGTTCATCTTTGTGGCAGCTCTGGCAACGGCGCTCAACCCCGTCAAAGTGCCAGTAGGTTTTTCCATGTTCCTGTTCGCTATGGCAGGAGATGCAGGCCGTTTGTGTATGCTTCCCTTCCAGGGGAAATTCTGTATCGTCATGATTATAACTTACCCGGGACCAGTCTTGCACATTATGGCAATGGCGACAGCCCTTTTCCCCCGTTTGTGTCGATACCCTTTTTAAAAATGAGTTTACCGCGCCGCGATGAATATCCTCATGGCAGGTGATGCAACGGGTATCCTTAAAGCGGAATTGCATAGTGCGCGTCCGTCCCGAAATAAGAGCTTTTTTGTGGCACATAATGCAGGGTACCGCAAGATGGGCTCCCTCAAGGGGAAAGTTCCCTTTCTGATGTTGATCCACGGAAAAATCAGCGGGAGAAAACCCTTTTACCGTATGACAATTTTCACAGGCCGGTCCGCTTTTAGTGTGCACAAATTGCGCCTTGTGCGCATCCCGGTGACAGTCCATGCACTTTTGAAAGCGCTTAATCTTTAGCGGTTTACCCGGTTTATGGCAGGCTTCACATTCCAGTTGTGCATGTTGTCCCTTTAGGGGAAAACGGGTTTTATCATGGTTAAAATTTTTCTTTTTATAGTTTTGCCAGCCGGAAGTATTATGGCACGTGCGGCAATTTTTACCAAAGCGGTTATTGTGTTCATCCCGGTGACAACTGATGCAGGCGGGAAACGGCAATCCGGAAAACTTTATATAACTTTTATCTTTGGGGAATTTATTATCTGTAACGGTTTTATGGCAGGCGGCACATTCCTGAAGCTTATGTTGCCCGGTCAGGGGATAGCGGGTTTTATTGTGATCGAACCCGGGAGCGGGCTTCCATTTTTCGTAGGTGTGGCAGGTCAGACATTTTTTGTCCATCTGGCCCCGATGTTCATCCGTATGACAGGAGAGACAGTTTGTTTTAAGACCCAGAAAGGTATGATCCGGCTCTTTTTTGGCTTTTATTATCTCATCCCGGGTGGGGCCGCGGATATGATCACTTTTGTGGCAATCGCGGCATTGTGCCCGGGCATGGGCGCCCTCCAGCATATAGCCTGTCTGGTCATGATCAAAGTTTTCCTGCCCGCCCTTCCAGTAAACAAGGTCAAAATCACGTCCATGATGCTCCACATGGCAGGTTGCGCACTTTTTAAAAGCCTTACCCCGGTGCAGACCCTTGCCTTGCTTAATCTGCCTTTTTAGCACCGCATGGCACCCCAAGCACTTCTCCGTGCTTAAACCGCGACCGGACTCATGGCACTGCGTACAGTTTTCCACCCCTTCCAAAAAGGCATGGGAGCGGTGCAGGTCTCCGGGTGAAAGCTGTGCCCACAGGGAACGCACGGGACACAGGAGTATAAAAAAGCTTATAAGAACAGCGGTAAATCTCATTAAAAAATCCAGGTATAGCCCAGCCAGGTGGTAATACCCACATGGATGAACATGATCAGATACATGATAACGGCAAAAGGTTTATGAAACACATGCCAGTAATGAAAAAGGGTGTGTACTTTCTCCCAAATCAGCTTTCGCCGGTCTAAAAGGGCTTTTTCATTAATCTGTTGTAAAAAATCCGCCGCTTCCTCTCGGGAAATTTTATGACGTCTCATCAACTCTTTTTTCAGGCTTTTAAAGGTAAACATCCGCCGGATATCGGCAATTAATATGCCAAAGATCAAAACAGGCAGGGAGATATTGGGATTGGAGACACTGACGGCCTTTTCAATTTGTGCCAGTTCCGCCGCCTCAATACCATATTTTTTCCGCAGTTGCCCGCTTAGCGCCTGGCTACGGCGGGCGATTTCTTCCAGGGTCAGTTCCCCTCCGCGGAGGTTGCGTGGAATCTGTGTATACAAATACCTGCCCACAAAACCGCTCAGGGCTACCAGAACCATAGACCAAAAACTTACGGAAATAATCCCGTTGAGCTTAAAGGTGGAATGCAGGATTACCAGTAAGGGGCCTATGGTGCCGAAAAAGATATGGATATCCAGCCAGCGGCTGACCGGCCCCCAGCGTTTGAAGATACGCGTGCGCTTACGTACGGAATAAAACAAAAGCAGCAACATCATGGCCGAACCTATGATACCCAGTCCATGGCTAAACTCGCCTCCCGGCTTAAGCCAGTTATACAGTTCATGGCGCGGACGCAGGTTATAGGGCAACGAGTAGTAGCCCCAATAGCGGTAAAACAGATAAGCGATCAGAGAAAGAGCCAGAAAATATATCAGGCGTTTCATGAATTTATACATTACAAGAAATTCCTTTATGGGTTCAAAGTGTCCTCACTCATACAAAAACCCTGCCAGATTATTTGAACGGGAAAAGGCGCCCTTTCCGGACGCCTTTTCAAATATCTTAACAATTTTGTTTTGAGAATAGATAGAAATTAAAAAACGGAGGGAATAAAAAAAAGCGGCAGTCTCACAATCCGCCGCTTTCTGTCCGCTAAAACTCCCAGTTTAATCCCAGGGAGATGGAGGTTGTTTGGTAGTCGTAATAATAGCTGTTGGATTGATTATCCAGCCAGCGGAAGCGCAAGGTGGGGGTGATAGCCGCATTGGCGCCCACGGCAATCCGCTTGCTCAGGTAACTCCAGGCATTATGCCTGAAGTCGCGGCGGCCGATGGCCTCGTTATAGCTGTCGTCCACACTGTATACACCTTGCGCAATATAGGTTTTGTCCGCATAGTAATAACCGCTTTTCCAGGTAATGCCCAGGGGCAGTATCCAGGTCAGTTCCGTACCAATGGATTGGGCATTGTACCCGGTAGGATCATCGTAAATCAGGCTTTCATTGCTATAAGACAGTCCTATCACATTGCGGCTGCGGCTGCTGAGGTTGTAATTTCCCTTATAGATCACGGCCAGACCGGCTTTTTCCCATAGGGCGTGGGCCAGGCGCAACGACCAGTCAACTTTGGTTACACTGGGTGCGCTGAAATTGGAGTTCTCATGAAATCCCATATTGTCATCACCCATACCGCCGCGTCCCCAGTGTCCGCCATCCTGCACGCTGGGATTAAGCGTGCCTGTCGTGGTAACATCTTTTACATATTGCTTGTAGGTGAAACCACCATTGGCAATGACAGACATACCGCTTTCGAAACTGCGGTTCACCCGCAGGCCGCTGTAAAAGTTGATATTGTTCAGCTCGCTTAACTGGTTGTAACTGTCATAGGCCAGTTGGTTATACCAGCGGTAATTCATCCCGGCGGCGCGATACATGTAAGTGGAATAGAGGCTGAAGGTGGCATAGTCATAAATATTGTACTCGGGATCATTGATACGCTGATTGACAAAAGCGCCCCACTCCCCGTTTTTGTATTCATGAAACAGGGCCAGTTGATGCCAGTAGTAATTGCGCGCGTTGTAGGCCTCAAAAAAATTGTAACTCCCCGTATAGCTTACGGCCAGATCCTGGCCGCTGTATTGCAGACCCACGTCGGCGCTGGCCACATAACTGGCCAGGGCTTCGGCATAACGGAACGGGTTAGTGTCATAGCTTTGATCCGTGGAAAGTGTAAACTGCCACTGCGCCGCCGCGGGCAGCACCCATACCGTCATTAGCATTAGTGTTGTTAAAAGATACTTTTTCATTAATTCATCCCCTTTCGTCCTTTTCCATGTCCTTTTTTATGATGGTCGCCATCCATCTCCCGGCCTTCCATGCCTTTTTCCATGGAGCGGCCATTCATGCCCGGCCCCATCATGCGACCTTTGTCATGGCCCTTCATTTCCGGCTGCAAGCGGTCGTCAATACCGTCGCCGTTCATATCGCGGAAACCCTTTTTATGTTTTTCCTTTACATAGTCGGGGTCCAAACCGTTGGGAATGCCGTCACCGTCATCATCCGGCGCGTTATCATTGTAGCCGTCACCATCGGCATCGACAAAAGGCATTTTATGCGGCATCTGTTTGTGCCCCATTTTAGTCTTTTCCTTTTTCACCGTGCTTTTAAGGCTGTCCTGGGCCCGGGCATTAAGAACGCCGCCAAAAATGATGATCAGACCCACTAAAACAAACAGCTTTTTCATGACCTTATCTCCGGTAAAATCCCGCGGAGATTCCGCTCCGCGGGAAAACATGCTTCTATTAATTATGTCCGCCATGGCCTCTTCTGTTGCCACCGTGTCCGTCACGGTCGCCATGCCCGCCATGGCCGCCGTCCCGGCCGCATTCACCCTTTTCCATATCACTGTTGATAATGTCCAAGTACTCTTCTTCTGATAGATATTGCGGGGCATAGGTTACATTATTTCTGTCCAGATTTTTAACATAAGCCCGCAGGTGGTTGCGTGAACCGCGCATCAGGTTTGAGTAAACATACTCAATATCCTGATTGTCCACATTATTATCAATTTCATTTTGCAGATCGATTATGTCAATCTCCTCGATGGCGGCGCCGACCAACAGCGCACCCACCAGGGAGTCATTGCCGGCCTCTATAAGTTGGTCGTACAGTTTTTGTAAATCTTCATTCTGAAAAACACCTATACCGTTTTCCCCAACGGGATCGGCAATCTCATAACGATCCAGCAACACCTTGATGGCATCCATGTGCATCTGCTCACTGTGCGAGATATTTTCAAACACACGTAAATCCCATTTGGCATACATCATGGAATAAACATCACGGGCCAGCTTTTCTTCCTCGCGCATATATACAAGTCCGGCCACTTCGGCGTCATTGACATCCTCAACGGGTAAATCCGCAATATGGGCCACGATATCCTCGGAAGCTTCCGAATGGTCGCCCTCCATTCCGCTATCGGAACAACTCATCAGGGCCAGGCTGAAAATCCCGAGGGCCAGCAGGGTATAAATAGAACGTAACATAATTTTTCTCCTTGTTTGGTTAGCAATTTTCCCTTTCTATTACAACAAGGATGCCAACTTCCCCTATCCTTTCCTTAATCATTGTTTTTTAATGACTTACAAAATATTCTGTTTTTAAAAGGAGAGAACTATTCGCCCGTCCGGTCGAATGAAAAAAATTTTTGGTCGAAATGTTTGGAAGTATTAGACTTGTTGTTCAGCCTGAAATCAAAGGAAGCATTATGTTGTCACGTAGTTTAGAAAAGGCCCGGCACGCCTATAAGGAAAAAGATATCGAAGCCTTGCGTCACGCCCATGATCATCATGGGGACGAACCCCATAAAAGCGATCACGGACAGTATATAAAAAGCGCCGTCTACGGCGGTCTTGATGGCATCATCACCACCTTTGCCGTGGTGGCCGGGGTAGCCGGCGCCTCACTCTCCGCCGGTGTTGTTTTAATCCTGGGTTTTGCCAACCTGATTGCCGACGGCCTTTCCATGGCTATCGGAGACTTTTTAAGCACCCGCGCCGAAAATGAATATAAGGAAGCGGAATACCAACGGGAAAAGTGGGAATTCCGCAACTACCCCGAAGGTGAAAAAAAGGAGATGATCGAGCTCTATATGGCCAAGGGCATCAGCGAAGAGGACGCCCGTACCGTGGTGGATATCATCGCCAAGGATGAAAAGGCCTGGTTGAGCATTATGATGGTGGAAGAGCTGGGCATCCTCTATGATCTGGAGTCCCCGTTAAAAAATGCCCTGGTCACCTTTGTCGCTTTTGCCATTTTTGGTTTTGTACCGCTGGTCATTCCCCTGCTCAACTGGATGGAGCCGGGCATGATTCCTTCGGCCTTCATATCATCAGCGGCCATCACCGGCTTAACCCTGTTCATCGTTGGTGCCTTGAAGTCAAAATTTACCGAACGGCATTGGTTTATTTCCGGGATGGAGATGTTTCTTGTGGGTTCTGTCGCCGCGGCGGCGGCCTACGGCGTGGGCGAACTGCTCAGCGGTCTGGCCTGAGCATGATAACTTTGCTCAAAGAATATCCATTGATCCTCATGGAAGGGGCCATCGTGGAGCGGGTGCGTCATGAATCCAAAGAGGCGTTGCACCCGCGGCTGGTCAATGCCCTGCTCATCTATACGAAAACGGGCCGGAAGCTGATGGAGTCCCTCTACCGTGAATATCTGGATATCGCCCGTGAAGCCGCCCTGCCCATGCTCCTTTGCTCGCCCACCTGGCGCGCCAACCGTGAACGGGTAAGCGCGGGCAGGGCGCCGGAACAGATTAACAGGGATAATATCCGCTTTTTAAAGGAATTGGCCGCCCAATACCCGCAAGTGCCGGTACGGATCGGCGGAATGCTGGGCTGCAGGAATGATTGCTATAAAGCACACGAGGCCCTTACCGCGGAAGAGGCTGAAGATTTTCATATGTGGCAGATTGAAGAACTCAGCCGGGGAGGAGCCGACTTTTTAATTGCCGAAACCCTGCCGGCCGTAAGCGAGGCCCTGGGCCTGGGCCGGGCCATGCGCCGTTCCACCCTTCCCTATATTCTGAGCTTTACCATTGACCGCGCTGGTCGGGTACTCGACGGCACCCTGCTGAGCGAGGCCATCCGCTATCTGGACAGGCAGCTTGACGACGCGCCGTTGGGCTACATGGTCAACTGCGCCTATCCCACCTTTTTAAATATAGCGGTACAGGATAAAAGGGCTTTGCAACGCCTGATCGGTTTTCAGGCCAATGCCTCCGATCTGGATCAATGTGACCTGGACGGCTCCTGTGAACTGCATGCCAACCCGGTGGATGCGTGGGGAGAGGCCATGC
>JALXBH010000068.1 GCA_026991535.1 Calditrichia bacterium
AGGCTGTCTTTCACGCTAAGAGCGCCATCCAGATTCTGGGCTATTGAAAAATAGCTGCCGTCACTTCCGGCAAGGATCACCTTACCGGAATGCACCAGAATATCCGGCGTCTGTTTTAGCAGGTATTCCACTTTTTCCACGGACAGATGTTGTTCGCCGGAAGGGACGGCATCCGCTCCGGGCCGGTGGTAATGGAGTATAAGCCGGGGCTTATCGATATGTATCCTCGAAACAAGGCTGTTGAGCCCCTCCCTCTGCCGAAATAGATTTATCAGGTCAAGATTGATTTCAATGGCATCGATCAGCAGCTCCAGGGAACCATCCTCGGACACATAACTGATCTGATCGATGGAAATGCCGTTTATGCCTATGGTAAAATCATCCAGTTCCAGGATGGCGTTTTCTTCATCGGGAAACACTTTTTCCAATAGACGCTTCTTTATGGGAATATCCAGGCCGGTTATCTTTAAAAGAAAAGGAGTGGCCGAGATAAAAATCCCCAGAAAGCTAAGGGTTATGGCACTAATAACTAATATGCGTTTCATGCGGTATCACATCTGCTAAATACAATAATGCCCGGCGGGAAATAAGTAGTATCCGGACAATTTCCTTTTACGGAGGCGCTATCGGCCTGTTCCGTGATCAAGCTTAAAAATTTAAGAAAAACAGGAACTTATATCCAGAAGTGCGGAGAAATAATCGAAACCGCCCTTCGTTGGGTGAAATATAAAAAACGACGAGAATACATGGGCTTTTTCCCACGCAATTAATCGGAGGTTTTTAGCCTCTTCTCCGCCCAGGAGGGGCTGAACAGAAAACTATATAAATCTATTTTTATCAAAGCATAAAGGTGGGGTTATTCCCGGGAGAGAATACGTTTAAGCTCCTCGCGGGTAATTGCCCGGGCGAATGACCGTATTTTGCTGTTATCCCCTTCTTTACCGTCTACAAAATAAATAGGGATGGTGGAAGTCATTTTCCTTTGGTTAATTTTTTCCGCCGTTATCCGCCCATGGGAAGGCAGGACGGCATAGTTCACCACAATCATATCAGGCATAAACTCACGACACGCGGCGTAGGCCCGGGCGCCGTCCTTTTGTTCAGCCTCCACCACATTTCCGTTGCACGAACACATCTCCAACAGTGTTGTGTCACGGGAAAAGTCGATGACAAATATTTTCATAACCTTCTGTCCTTTTCACCCCGGCCCGTGGTTATGGCGATCAGAGTTTATCGGCGATGATTTCCGCAATATCCCGTACCTGCCTGCCGGATTCCAACTCGTTGCCCGCGTCCGTCATCATAGTCATGCAAAAAGGACAAGCCGTGGCAATAATTTCCGCCCCTGTTTGATCGGCTTCCTTAAAGCGTTCACGGCGTATGGCCTCGGTACCTTCTTCCTCTTCCTTCCACATCTGGCCCCCTCCGGCGCCGCAACAAAAACTGTTTTCTTCATTCCGGGGCATTTCCACAAGCTGCCCTACCCTGCTCAGATCATGGCGCGGCGCCTTGTACTCACCATTATGCCTTCCTAAGTAGCACGGGTCATGAAACGTCATTTTCTCATCCCCGCTTTGAGGATTCAACCGTCCCTGCTTCATCAGTTCATCAATAAATTGCGTATGGTGAACCACTTCAAAATTTCCGCCGAACTGTTTATATTCATTCTTGATGGTATGCAGGCAATGGGGGCAGGTCGTTACAATCTTCTTCGGCTTGACAGAGTTCAACAGTTCAACATTCTGCTCGGCCATCATACTGAACAGATACTCATTACCGGAGCGGCGGGCACTGTCTCCGGTACAGCTTTCCTTGTTACCCAAAACGGCAAAATTTACCCCGGCTTTATTGAGGATTTTGGAAAAGGAACGGGCAATCCGCTGACCTTTTGTTTCAAAGGCTCCCGCGCATCCCACCCAATAAAGCACATCAAAATCGGGTTTTTCATCAACGGTTTTCACCTCCAGCCCTTCCTCATCCCGGGCCCATTTCATGCGGTCTTCATTCATATTCCAGGGATTTTGGTTGCGCTCCATGCCATTGTAGGCCCCTTGCAATTCCTTGGGGAAGTCGGATTCCATCAGCACCTTATCCCGCCGCATATTGAGGATATCCATCATCGGTTCGTTGCCCACGGGACAGACCTCAACACAGGCCGCGCAACTTGTGCAGGCCCACAGGGCCGAAGGGCTTAACATGGCGCCCACCATGGTGCTGTCCGTTTCCTCCCCTGTGGCAAAGTTTTTTAAATGGTTATTTAAAAAGACTCTTTTATTGATTTCCAGCGCGGAAGGACTCAGTTCCTTGCCCGTTTGATAGGCCGGACATACATCCTGGCAGCGGTTACACATAATGCAGGCAAAGGCATCCAGTAATTGTGTTTTATCCAGATGCTCCAACCGGGCCACGCCAAACTGTTCGGCATCCTCTGCCTCAAAATCCAGCCGATCCATGGCCCCGGGGGCGGGACGTTGCGGACGGGTTAAATAATTAACAGGTCCCATAAAGAGATGGGCATGCTTACTGGAGGGAAAGTAGGGCAGGAAAAGCAGAATTAAGCCCAGGGCCAGCCACCAACTGACATGTATGGCCACGGTTAAGGCCGGCGCGGACATTCCGGTCCACAGGCCCGACACCAGGCCGGCAAAAGGCTGCCATGCATCGTATCCGTTTGCGGCAAGCACAAAGCTTTCTCCCAAAAAACGAAAACCGATATGCGCCAGTATGAAGACACCCACTATCAGGGAATCACGCTTTATCTTTTCCCGGGCGCCCGCGGCCAGTAAAACATTTTCACGGATGTTCAGCTCCCCGGGCTTTACCAAAAAACGGCGCACCAGAAAAACCAGCATGCCCACTAGGGCCGCCACGCTAAACAGATCGGTAAAGAGCCGGTAGAAATTGCCAAACGCTCCCTGACCCAGAAAATGAAAATCGCTGATATATCCCGTAAGGATATCCCCCAGGTTCACCAGAAAATAGAGTATAAACGCCCAGGCAATCAGGGCATGGAAAAAACTGAGCAGCGGTCTTTTTTTGAGAACCGTTTTTTGTGTGAATAAAACGCCGAGGGCGTTTAGAACCCTGGGCCAAAGGGGATTGAGATAAAGCTTATCCTGACCGCGATTGATCACCCGGTACATGAGCATGAATTTTTGAGAGGCCAGATAGAGGGATGTTCCGAGAGCCAGGGCAAAAAGTATTTTCTCCACAGATGTAAGCATCGTAGTAACCTCGTGAAAATGTATGGATTTTACGAGCCGGAATTTGGACGCCCGGCCCGGGACATTTAGTAATTCTCGGGTAACAGGCCTTTTTGTTGCCAGATGCGGCGCTTAAAAGGCGGCAGATAATCTACAAACAATATGCCGTTGAGGTGATCTATTTCATGTTGCAGCACCCGGGCCATCCAGCCGTCAAAGCGTTCCTCGTGGCCCTGGCCGTTTTCATCCGTGTATTGCAGACGAATCCCTTCCGGACGGCTCACATCGTCCCGCACATCAGGGATGGACAGACAGCCTTCTTCCAGGGTTTCCTCTCCCCAGGATTCCACTATAAGCGGGTTTATAAAGGCGCGCGGCCCTTCATTCTCATATATGGAAGATATATCCACCACGCACAGTTTTATGGAATAGCCCACCTGCGGAGCCGCCAAACCGATTCCTTCCTCGCGATGCATGGTAACGATCATATTGTTAATCGTTTTTTCCAGTTGCGCATCAAACGTTTCTATGGGCCGTGTTTCACGCCGCAGAACGGGATCACCGATATATCGGATTTTATACATGGGACGACCTAAACGGCAAAGGAGTTGCCACAACCGCAGGTTTTTGTGGCATTGGGATTGTTAAACACAAATCCGCTGCCGTTTAAACCGTCAGTATAGTCCAGTTGGGTACCGGCCAGGTAAACAACGCTTTTGGAGTCGATGATAACCTTAACATCGTCATATTCATATAGCTGGTCGCCTTCCGTCTTGTTATCATCAATATCCAGCACATAGGTAAAGCCGGAACAACCGCCCCCCTTTATACCGATGCGAATGAAGCTATCGGATTTATTTTCCTCGCGCATAATCTCGCGTATTTTTGAAACAGCCTTTTGCGTTACCTCAATCATTAGCGATTTCCCTTATGTTGTTTTTTCATATTTTTTTCTTCTTTTTTCTTCAGGTCATCCGTGGAACGGGAAGTGATTGACTTCCTTATTACTGTAACTTTTATTTGGCCCGGATATTCCATGGTTTCCTTTATTTTTGCCGCGATATCCGAAGACAACACCATGCACTGTTCATCGGTTAATTTGGCCGGTTCCACAATAACACGCACTTCCCGGCCGGCAGAAATGGCATAGGTTTTATTGACGCCGTCAAAGGAGTTGCCTATTTCTTCCAACTGGGTTATGCGCTTGGTATAGGCCTCCAGCGAATCCCTGCGGGCTCCCGGTCTGCTGCCGCTAATCTTGTCGGCGGCGGTAACCAGAACGGAGATGGGGCTTATCGGCTCCGCTTCTTCATGATGGGCCAGAATGGAGTTGATAACCACTTCATGTTCCTTGCATTTCTCCGCCAGTTCCACCCCAAGGGTAACATGACTGCCTTCCGTATGGCTGCTGATCGATTTACCGATATCATGAAAAAGTCCGGCGCGGCGGGCCAGTTTTACATTAAAACCCAGTTCCGCCGCCAGGGCCCCGGCCAAAAAGGCCACTTCCTTGGAGTGTTGCAACTGGTTTTGTCCATAGCTGTAACGATAACGCAGCCGGCCCAGGTTCTCCCGCATCAGGGGATGGACATTGTTTAAGCGCAGTTCGCGCAGGGTTTCATCCGCCGCTTTTTGAATAGACCTGTTAACCTCGGCCTTGGCTTTTTTAACCGCCTGTTGTATGGTGTTTACATTGATGTTCCTGTTCTTGATCAAACTCTCCATGGAGAGCCGGGCAACTTCCCGGGCCACGGGATCAAAACCGGAGAGGACGACAAGCTCCGGCGTATCATCCACGATAACCTTGACGCCGGTCGCTTCCTCAAAGGCACGGATATTCTTTCCCTCACGTCCGATAATCATCCCCTTAAACCGCTCGTTGGGCAACTCCACGTTTGCCAGGGTAGACTCATGGGTAAAATCATAAGCCAGGTTTTCTATGGCCGTGGCAATTATTTCCTTGGCTTCTTTTTGGGCCTTTTCCCGGGCCTCGGCCCGTATATCGTTGGCCATTTGAGCTGCTTCCAGCTTTACCTTTTGCTCCAGATTGCGCATCAGTTCGGCACGCGCCTCATCCTGGGAAAAATGCGCCAGACGCTCCAGTTTTAAATTTTGTTGTTCAATCAGAGCATCGGCCTTTTTATGCTTCTCGTAAAGCATCTCTTCCTGCTCTTCCAGCTTTTTTTCCTTCATTTCCAAACGGGATTCTACCACCTTAAGCTGGTTCTCTGCCCGTTTAAGCTGCTTTTCCCTGTGCAAAAGCTCGGACTCCTGCCGGCGGAACTTCAGGTCTTTCTCACGCAGTTCATTTTGGAATTTGGCCCGTTTTTTCTGTAAATCCATTTTAAAATTATAAAGACGTTCCTTTTTAATTTTTTCGGCCTCGCGTTCCGCCTTTTCCAGTATGGATTTTGTGGAATTTCTGGTTCTGAGGGCGTTGAGATGATAAATGAGCAGACCGATAAACACGCCGCCTATCAGGCCGGCCAGCACAAATACTATAGGGTTTTGATTAAGATTTTCAAACATGTAATCTCCACATTTATTGTAGCCGTTTACATTCCAAGGGAACTTAAAAACGGGCAAATTCTGAAAAAATATAAAGTTAGCTCAAAAACAGGGTAAAGACAAGTACTGCAAGGCAGGAAAAATTAAATAAAAAAGATTAGTGAAACGCTTCCAGGGAAAGCTCCGGTATCTTGCGAACATCCACACTCTGATGGATTTTCTTAAACTCTTTAAAAATATCCGGATCAAATTTTCCGTTGCCGGTTTCCCGTTCCATAACCTCCAGAGCGTTATCCACGCTAAGCGCTTTGCGGTAAGGACGATCGGTGGTCAAGGCATTATAACTGCCCGAAAGCGAGATGATACGCGCCAGAAAAGGGATGTCCTCTCCTTCCAACTGATCGGGATAGCCGGTGCCGTCATACATCTCCTTATGGCTGCGAACGATAGGCAATGTGCCGTGCAGTGAAGATATCGGCTCCACAATGCGCTCACCCACGATGGGATAGGTGCGTATTTTTTCAAACTCATCCGGCGTCAGGGGACCGGGTTTGGAAAGTATCTTTTCTTCTATTTCAATTTTTCCTATGGCATGCAGCAAACCGCCCCGGGCCACATCCAGCGTATCCTGTGCATCCAGGCCCAGTTCCGTGGCAAAAAAATGCGCATGGGAGGCCAGCCTTAGTGATGATCCCTGGGCATAGGCATCCTTTACTTCGGCTATCATGGCCATCTTAAAAATTAAGTCCTCGGCGCTGCGTAGTTGTTTTTTGTAACTCTGCAGTTCCAAAATGGTGCGCACACGCATCTTGAGTTCATAAATGTTAAAGGGTTTTGTTAAAAATTCCACATTAAGTTCATAGCTGAAGGCGCGGGCCCGGTTGTCATCCAAACCGGTGATCAATATGATGGGAATATTTTTGGCTTCTTGATGTTTTTTTAATTTTTTGCAAACTTCAAATCCGTCTATTCCCGGCATCTGAACATCAAGTAAAATAAGATCGGGCTGCTCTTCAAATACCAATTTTATACCCTCTTCACCCGAAGAAGCACTGATAAAGCTATGCGATTCCGTAAGGAAGAAAGACTTTATAAGAGCGATAGATTCCGCATAATCATCAATAATCAGTATTTTTGCCAAAACAGACAGCTCCCCTTAAACTAAATATGATAATGCATCGACTTTTAAAATAAAAGACTTAAGAATTGACAGGTGATTGCGAAAAAATAAGTGTAAAATATGTCAAATTAACCGTGTAATTCTGTGACAATTAGCACTTCGCCTGTTTTTAGGGGATAGCCGTTTAAAAAATCGCGTACACTCATCTGCCTTTTCCCTTGCAGTTGAAGCCTTTCCAGGCTTACGGCTCCCGGGTTACAGGCTACCACAAGCCGGTCTTTTTCCCGCCGTACAATCTGACCGGGGTTACCCTCCGTAATCTCCTCCCGGGAAATACCCGCCTTGAGAATTTTCAATTTTTGTCCACGCCAAAAAGTATAGGCTCCGGGATAGGGAGAAAGCCCCCGGATAAAATTATGTACCTCGGCGGCGGGCCGGTTAAAGTCGATTGCCGTGTTGGCGGCGGTTAGCTTAGGCGCGCGGGAGGCCAGGCGGTCATCCTGTTTTTGGGGCGCAATTTCGCCTCTCTTCAGTTTTTCCAGGGTACGCACCAAAAGGCGCGCTCCCAGCGGCGCCAGCAGGTCATGTAGGTCACCGGCGTTCATATCCCCGGTTATACTCACCTTCTCCTGCATAAGGATATCTCCGGTATCCACCCGCGTGTCGATCAGCATGGTGGTAACGCCACTTTCCCTCTCACCGTTTATGATGGCCCAGTTTATGGGCGCGGCGCCACGATAGGCGG
>JALXBH010000069.1 GCA_026991535.1 Calditrichia bacterium
CCCGAGCCCGGGGTTACAGAAATACCCGGAATCTTATCAATATGGTTTACTTTATTGCCGGAAAGTTAAAATTTGATTACCCACACTATTCGACATAGAGCCAAAAAAGATATAATCATCTCCAATAAAATATACAGCCCGGACAGGAATTATGAACGCGTGGTGATATACGGCTGGCATTTAAGTGAAAACAATCCCATTCAACCGGTTTATAACGGTCATGGCGCCTCTTACGCGGATTACTCCCATGGCGTTCGTCTGGTATCCCGCAGGGCTTTTCTTAACTCCGACTCCATACGGATAGACAGCCTTTTGCAGGATAGCGATCTCTCGGCCCTGCTAAGCGATGAAGGGGTTATTGACAAGCCCCGCTACCCGGACAGCAAATTCCTGACATACATAAAGCATCCGGCAAAGAGTATCCGACATGCATTTATACTTCAGCAGAACTACCCTAACCCATTCAACCCCTCAACAATAATAAGGTACCAGCTTCCCCGGAGAACAAGGGTTAAATTGAATATTTATAATCTTCTGGGGCAAAAAATAGTCACCCTTGTATCGGGGATCCAGTCCGCGGGCCTCCATCAAATAGAATGGCAGGCCCCGTCTCTGGCCGGCGGTATCTATATCTACAGACTCAATACGGGTTCAGCCCGGCAAAGCCGGAGAATGCTATTGTTGCGCTAATTCTTCCGGTCTAATGATCGGTTCCCAGAATCATCCGTAACAAATCGGGATCATCAGGTAAAAGACCCGAAGCGGGTAGTCGTTTGGTCACCGCGCGCCATTCCGGGGCCTTTTTAAATACCTGGCGAAACAAAGGCAGGGCCTTTTGCACCTGTCCCGCGCCGGCCATGGTAGCCGCCGTCCAATAGAGGATCTCAATATTTTGCGGATATATCTTATAAGCCGTGGAATACTCTGCCAGAGCCTTATCCACCTGATCCGTGGCCAGGTAGGCGTCACCCTTGTTCATATGGTCATAGGCACGGTGTATGGTTACAAGGCGCCTTAAATCCTTTAGAGGGGTCGGACTATCATCAACACGCAGGTCCACTTTCTTCTCTCTCCAGGGTTGTCCCTGCGATACGCCGGGCACAATAAGAATGGCGGCTGATTGTTTCCCGCGGATATCACCTCCCTGAGCCTGGGCTGCTTCCAGGGCTGTCATCAGCCGTTCCAACAGATCGCCCTTGCTTTCACGATAAGCTCTGGCCATCGCCGGCCATACGGTCGGCTTTTCCATAAGATTGGCCTGCACACTAAAAGAAGCTCCCTTTTCATGACCTGCGTATTTAATGCAATTTTTACCGGTATAAACAGCCACATTACCCCGGGCATCCACCATGGCCACCTGCCGCACTTCACGCTGGGGGTCTATTTTCAACAGCGCCTCCAAAGCCTGCGGAGCTGTTTTTCCGCCGCGCATCAAATCCAGCGCCAGTGGTCCATAGGAGATTTCTATAAAGGATTGAGTGGCTACCGCGCCCACCCCGGCCTCGGCCCAGGTTACACTGTTGCCAACCTGAAACCAATGGGACTGTACGGCCACGCCCAAATCACCCGTGGCGCTGTCCCGCGCTACAATGGAATAGGTATGTACGGGACGTATGGGCTGTTGCGCCATAAGCATTGAAAAAACAGAGAATAACAATAAGATGCGTAAAGTATACATTTTACCTCCCGGTAGTGATATCCCTGAAAAATAAATCTCCGGTGAGTAAGGAGCAAAACTAAAATGACAGCCAATAATTATAACAATTCCTTTTGGTGCATTTGACAAAAAAAAAGCCGCCCTGAGGCGGCAAAATTCTACTCTTTGGCGGTGTTCACCTTGATTAAAGTCCAGATCGGGCAAAAACCCATTAGCGCCGTGCCCAGCGGTATGATAGCAAGCAGGCCCCACCAGTTTTGGGCGTAAATACCCCAGGCGCCAACGGCCAGCCCCAGTATGATGCGGAATATTTTATCAAAACCGCCTACATTCTTTGTCATAATCCACTCCTCCAGATAAGTTTAACAATAAACTTAATATAGCCTTTTAAAATCCTTATGTCAGTAACCTTTGTTACAAAGCTTACCGGATCAAATCATAGAGTTCTTTTATCTCGGTGGCCCACAGCGCACTATCAGGGGTTTCGAGGATTAGCGGTATATTGTCAAAACGACGGTCATTCATAATCATTTCAAAGGTCTTCCAGCCTAAATGACCCTTCCCCAGGTTTTCATGCCGGTCCACCCTGCTGCCTTTTTCTTTCTTAGAATCATTTAAATGCAGGGCCTTCAACCACTTTGCGCCGACTATCCTCTCAAATTGATCAAAAGTATCCTTATAGCCATGCTCGTCGCTCAAATCGTAACCGGAGGCAAAAGCATGGCAGGTATCCAGGCAAACGCCTATGCGCGTTTTGTCTTCCACCCTGTCAATGATATGGGCCAGATGTTCAAAGCGGTAACCCACATTACTGCCCTGCCCCGCCGTATTCTCTACCAACAAAGTCACCCCCTGGGTTGCTTCAAGAATCCGATTCAGGCTGGCGGCAATCAAATCGAGACATTCGGACTCGCTTATCTCCTTTAAATGACTGCCCGGATGAAAATTGATTTGTGTAATGCCCAGTTGCATACAGCGCCTTACCTCGTCTTTAAAAGACTCTATGGATTTTTCACGCTTCTCCTCCACGGGGTGGCCGAGGTTAACAAGATAACTGTTATGGGGCAGGATATGATCCGCGGAATATCCCAAAGCCGCGCAGTTATTTTTGAAATGTTCAATATTCTTTTCCGTAAGCGGCCCGGCGCTCCATTGTCGTTGATTTTTCACAAACAGGGCAAAAGCTTCCGCGCCGATATTCCTGGCATTCACGGGAGCATTCTCAACCCCGCCCGCCGCGCTGACATGCGCGCCCACATACTTCATATCCCGTACTCCTTAAATCTTATAAAGCTATTTTTTTTTCGCTTAAAAAAGATGAAATTCTTCGCAGCACCTTTACATCCCACAAAATACGCCGGTGTCCCAGATTCTCGGTGGTAAAGAAATCCGCGTCCGGCCAGGCCTCCTTAAGGATAAGCGCCTGACGGTATTCTACTTCCGCATCATCCCTGTCATGAATAATCAGGCCGGAAACATCCAGCTTCTTAACGGCGGAAACCAGTTCAAAGTCAGCCGTAGTGCTTTTTGTATATTTAAGGGTAAAGTCAACAATAAAATCAAGTGTTGCCCGGCTGGCCCGGATATTTTCCATATAATTACGGGTGATAAACTCGAATGTGGCCGGTGAGCCCATGGTAATAAGCTGATCCGCCTTTACCCCCCTGGAAATAGCAATACCCGCGGCAATCCCCCCCATGGAATGGCCGATGATCGCTTCAAAGGGGCCATATTTTTTTGCCAGTTGCTGAATCAAATAGACAAACTCCAGCATACTCGTTTGCTTTCCGGGAGAATCGCCATGGGCAAATCCGTCAAAGCCAAGAACGCCGTAGCCTTCGTTGACCAACGACTCGGCAATGGCCCCCATCTGCGTGGCTCGTCCGCTCCATCCGTGCACCAGCAAAACCAACGGCCCCGTACCCCGGTGGTAGGTCACTATATATTTTTTGGCACTGTCATCATAAAAATCACCGGTCAGTGTTTTTCCGCGGGCATAGTTTTCATCATAGATCAGGGAATTACTGTAGTCCACCGGCAGCTTTTCCACACGCATCTTTTTCAAATAGGCTTCCTCGCGGACGGGACGCTTAAAACGTATCGGCGTCGCCCATAGATGCAGAGCGATCTTTTTGGCATATTGAGGAGAAACATATTGTAAAAATCGTACAAAAGTTTGAACGAGGCGTTGCATAGTGTTCATAAGAATCACGCTTTACTGGTTTAAATGAGGTTGCGAAAGAGAAGATAAGAAGAATAACGTCGCAATAAAAATCAGCCTGTATGGGAAAAGTTGGGGTCGGTCATAACCAGATCGGCCAGATGTTCGAAAAGCTGAGGATCCCATTTTCCGTTGGAGGTTTCCGCCTCGATAATGCGCATGGCCTTTTCACGGGTCATGGCCGGGCGGTAAGAACGCGAGGTGGTCAGGGCGTCATAACAATCCACCAAACCCATAATCCGGGCATTGAGTGGGATTTCATCATCTTTCAGGCCGGCGGGATATCCCGAGCCGTCTATTTTTTCGTGATGATACAAGATTATAGGCAAAATAGGTTTCAGACTTTTCAAGGGGGAACAGATACGTTCGCCGATGGTGGTATGGGTTTTTATGATTTCATATTCCTCATCCGTAAGAGGCCCCTTTTTTTGCAGAATGGCATCGGCAATGGCTATTTTACCGATGTCATGTAGCAAACCGCCCCGCCGTAACATTACCAGTTCTTTCTCAAGCAAATCTATCTTTTTGCCCATGCTCACGGACATTCGCGAAAGCCTTTCGCAATGACCTTCGGTATATTTATCCTTAGCCTCCACCGTCCGGGCCAGGGAAAAGATGATCTGCTCGGCATGCTCCAGTTCACTGATGTAGGTACGTAATTTCAACAGATTACTCACCCGAAGGCGCAGCTCGATGATATTGAAGGGTTTGGAAATAAAGTCATCCACGCCGGCCTTGTAGCCGCGCAAACGTTCGCCCTGTCCATCAAGGGCCGTAAGCATGATGATAGGTATCAAACGCGTCCGTTCATCGGATTTAAGCTTTTCGGCCACTTCAAAGCCATTCATAACCGGCATCATCACATCCAGCAGAATCAGATCGGGTTCAACCTCATAGACCATGGAAAGCGCCTCACGGCCATTATAGGCCTTATAGATTTCATAAGGCATATCTTCCAGGATATTTTCAAGAGTGACGATATTATCGGGAGCGTCATCCACGATAAGTATTTTCGAGGTCTCGACGGTTATTGCTTTTTGAGTTATTAAATCTACAGTCAACATAGTTTCCGGTTAGTCTACGTGCCAGGTATTACCCGATTCCAACAGTTTCTGTAAATCGCCCTGTCCCTTGCTCTTCTTAACCTCTTCAATCTGTTTGGTCAATAACGCGTCATAGGTTTCCGCCTGCCGCTTGCGAAAGACGCCCACGGGTACGGGAAAATCTTCAAGCTCGCTCAGCTCGGCCAGGGCAAACTCCATGGAGACGGGTAAATTATCCGTGTTATGTGTAAGCGGTTCTTCCGTGGCTTTCCATTCTTCCACCCGGAATCTGTGACCATCCCAAAACAGATGTTTGTCGTTCTCCCTGCCAAAGCGATATTCCTGTTCATTTTTCAGATAAACCACATTATCAAAACGGGTTTTAATATTGGTATACTTTTCAAAGGCACCGTCATTAAATATGTTACAATTTTGGTAAATTTCCACAAAGGAGGTTCCCTTATGCCGCGCTGCTTCCAACAGGGTGGCTTCCAGATGCTTGGGGTCGCGATCCATGCTGCGGGCCACAAAAGTCGCCCCGGCCGCCAAGGCCATTTTCACGGGATTAAAGGGCTCTTCCAGTGAGCCGTAGGGCGAGGACTTGGTTATCTTGCCCCGCTCCGATGTGGGGGAATACTGTCCCTTGGTCAGGCCATATATCCGGTTATTAAACAGAAGCACGGTCACATCGATATTCCGGCGGCACAGGTGAATAAAGTGATTGCCGCCAATGCTCAGGGCGTCTCCGTCACCGGTAATCACAAACACCGTTAAATCGGGATTGGCCAGTTTAATGCCGGAGGCCAGGGCCGGAGCGCGGCCGTGAATGCCATGCAGCCCATAGGTATCCATGTAATAGGGAAAACGGCTGGAGCAGCCGATACCCGAAACAAAAACCACATTCTCCTTTTTAACGCCCAATTCCGGCAGCAAACGGCGCATCTGGGCCAGGATCGAATAGTCCCCGCAACCGGGACACCAGCGAACTTCCTGATCGCTGGTAAAATCTTCCTTGGTATACTTCTTCTCTTTTTGTTCCAGAGTTTCAATTGTATTCATCATTACTCCTCGAAATAGGAGGAAATTTCTTCCACCAGTTCATGGGTTTGCAGAGGTAACCCGCGTACCCGGTCAAATCCCCTGGCATCCACCAGATATTCCGCCCGTATAATTTTCACCAGTTGTCCGGCGTTTATTTCAGGTACCAGCACATGTTTAAAGTTGTGAATCAGCTTTCCCAGCATTTCCGGCAAGGGGTTTATCCAACGCAAATGTATCCAGGATACCTGTCTGCCCTGCTTCCTGGCCTCTTCCACGGCACTGAACACCGTGCCGAAGGTACTGCCCCAGCTGACAATTAAAAGGACGCCCTGCTCTTCCCCGCTGAAGTCCGGCGGCGGAATAAAACCGGCAACCTTTTCCACCTTTTTCTGTCTCAGGCGCACCATATTATGATGGTTTTCCGGATCATAGGAGACATTGCCCGTAAGGTCTTCCTTCTCCAGGCCGCCCAATCGGTGTTCCAGCCCTTCCGTTCCGGGAACGGCCATGGTGCGGGCCAGGGTCTTCGGATCACGTTTATAAGGCAGATACTCTTTCCCGGACACGGCCAGGGGTTCCTTAATTTCCGGTATATCGGCCACATCGGGTATCAACCATGGCTCCGCGCCATTGGCCAGATAGCCGTCCGTAAGCAAAAAAACCGGTGTGGCGAATTTTATGGCCATATGGGCTGCTTCCAGGGCGGTCTGAAAACAGTCGGCCGGGCTTTTGGCGGCAACGATGGGTAGGGGCGCCTCTCCATTGCGGCCGTAAAAGGCCTGGAACAGGTCAGCCTGCTCCGTTTTGGTCGGCAATCCCGTGGAAGGCCCTCCACGCTGTACATTAATCACCACCAGTGGAATTTCCGTCATCACCGCATAGCCGATGAACTCCGACTTTAAGGCGATACCCGGCCCACTGGAAGCGGTAACACCCAGGGCGCCGCTGTATGAGGCGCCAATGGCTGAGCCCACGCCGGCGATCTCATCCTCCGCCTGAAAGGTTTTAACGTCATAATGACGGTATTTGGCCAAATTATGCAGAATGTCGGAAGCGGGAGTAATGGGATAGCCCCCCAGAAAAAGAGGACGCCCCGCCTTTTCGGCGGCAACGATCAATCCCAGACTCACTGCTTCATTTCCGGTGATTTTGCGGTATTTACCCGGCGTTGTTTTGGCCTTTTCCACCGTATAGGTGGTTGTAAAAACTTCCGTGGCCAATGCGTAGCTATAGCCCGCGTTCAGAGCTTTTTTATTGGCCTCAATCAGTTCCGGCTTTCCGGCAAACTTTTCTTCGATCCATTTCAGGGTCACTTCCAGCGGCCGGCTGAACATCCAGTATGTGATGCCCAGGGCAAAAAAGTTTTTGGAACGATCCTTATCCTTAGAACTTATGGCCACTTCCACCAGGGCTTCCCTGGTCAGGCGGGTAATGGGCACGGAAAAAAGCTGAAAGCCCTCCAGGCTGCCATCCTCAAGAGGATTCTGCTCGTATCCGGCTAATTTAAGGTTCCGTAAAGAAAAGGCGTCCGCATTGGCGATTATGATGCCGTTGTCCCTAAGATGCTGCAGGTTAACCTTTAGCGCGGCAGGATTCATAGCCACCAGCACATCCACCTGATCGCCCGGTGTGTGTATTTCATGACTGCTGAATTGCAGTTGAAATCCCGATACGCCAAATAGCGTACCGGCAGGCGCGCGTATCTCCGCGGGATAATCCGGCAGGGTGGAAAGATCGTTGCCCACCATGGCTGTGGTATTGGTAAACTGGGTTCCCGTAAGCTGCATACCGTCGCCGGAATCACCGGCAAAACGGATCGTTACCTGATCAAGATGTGTTGATTGGCTCATTAATTCTTCATTTCCGTTAAAATTAAAGATGTTCGTTATTTTGGACGTGCGGCCTATGAGGAGAGTTTTTCCCGCAATAAGGTGCTAACCTTTTGAGGATCAGCCTTCCCCTGCGAGGCACGCATTACGTTGCCCATAAAAAAGCCCAGCAGTTTTGTTTTACCGTTCCTGTAACTTTCGGCCTCTTTGGGGTTTTCGGCAATTATCCGGTCTATAATTTTCTCCAGAGCGCCCTGATCCGAAATTTGCTTTAAACCCAGCTTTTCAATCATTTGTGCCACGGGAGCGTCTTCTTTGACCAAAGCTTCAAAAACAGTTTTTGCCGCGCTTTGGCTTATTTCGCCCTCTTCCACGGCCAAAATCAATTCACCCAGCCGGGCCGGGGTAATGCTCAGCGCGCCCGCCGGCAGGTTGTGCTCCTTGCTTAAACGTAAAATTTCGCCCATTACCCAATTACTGGTTTTTTTAGGATTCCCGCTAACAGCTAGGGTCTGCTCAAAATAATCGGCCACATCGCGGGAGGCGGTCAATATTTCGGCGTCATAGGCGGGCAGGCCCAGTTCATCCATAAAGCGTTGCCTGCGTTTATCCGGCAACTCGGGCAATTCTTTCCGGGCCTCATCCAACCACTTTTCGTCTATATAGACTTCCACCAGATCGGGATCGGGAAAATAACGGTAGTCGTGCGCGTCTTCCTTACCGCGCATAGCCCGCGCTTCATTTTTATCCGGGTCCCACAAAAGCGTTTGTTGAATGATTTCCCCGCCATCATCCAGAATATCCGCCTGGCGCTTTATCTCATAGTTGATGGCCTTTTCCACATTTTTTATGGAGTTCATATTCTTAAGCTCGGTTTTGGTGCCCAGTTTTTTTTCACCAAAGGGTCTCAGGCTCACATTCGCATCACAACGCAAACTGCCCTCCTCCATATTCCCGTCGCAAATGCCCAGATAACGTACCAACTGCCGCATTTTACTCACATAGGCCGCCGCCTCGGCCGCGCCGCGCAGATCGGGCTCGGAAACAATCTCTATAAGCGGAACGCCGCAACGGTTGAGGTCCACCAACGTTTCATTCTTACTTACAAAAGCTTCGTCGTGAATGGACTTGCCGGCGTCTTCCTCCATGTGTATACGGGTAATACCTATTTTCTTCACTCCGCCTTCCGAGGGAATTTCCAGGAAACCATGTTCGCATATGGGGAGTTCGAACTGTGATATCTGATAACCCTTGGGCAGGTCGGCATAAAAATAGTTTTTACGGGCAAAAATATTACGCCGGTTAATGTGCGATTGCGTGGCCAGCCCCATTTTAAGGGCATTATGCACAACCTGTTTGTTCAGCACCGGTAATGTTCCGGGCATACCCAGACAAACGGGACATACCTGCGTATTCGGCTGGGCACCGAAAGCAGTGGAACATCCGCAGAATATTTTTGTGCGCGTTGATAATTGCGCGTGTATTTCCAGACCGATTACAACTTCGTATTTCATATTCAAATCAATTTGAGGTTATGGATAAATTGGGCACAGTTAAACAGAACCTGTTCATTAAAGGAGGGCGCTTGCGCCTGTATGCCAAAAGGCAACCCGCGTTCATCCTTCCCCGCCGGAATACTTATGGCTGATAAACCGGCCAGGTTGGCGGAAACGGTGTAGATATCCTGCAGGTACATGGATAGCGGATCATCCGTCTTTTCACCGAGTTTAAAAGCGGTAGTCGGCGTTGTGGGGGAAAGGATAAGATCACATTTGCCAAAGGCCGCGTCAAAACCTTCCTTAAGCAGACGGCGCACTTTCATGGCCTTGTTATAATAGGCGTCATAATAGCCGGCGGAAAGCACATAGGTGCCCAGCATAATGCGGCGTTTAACTTCTTCCCCAAAACCCTCGCTACGGGTGCGGGCATACATATCCCCCAAATCCCGGGGCTCATCGGCGCGCAGGCCATAACGTACACCGTCAAAACGGGAGAGATTGGAAGAGGCTTCGGCCGTGGCGATAATGTAGTAGATGGCTATGGCATATTCCGTCATGGGCAGGGAAACGGGAACCGCTGTTGCGCCCGCTTTTTCCATTTCACTTATAATCGCGCGCACGGATTTTTCAATATGCGGATCAAGTCCTTTTTGAAAATATTCCCCGGGAATCCCGATGCGCATTCCCTTCATATCCGGACGGATCACCTCGCTAAAGGAAGGAACGTCTACCCTGGCGGATGTGGAGTCCCTGGGGTCGTGGCCGGATATGACCTCCAAAACCCGGGCGGTTATCGCCGGCGTTGAGGCAAAAACGCCAATCTGATCCAGGGAGGAGCCAAAGGCGACCAGGCCATAGCGCGACACACGGCCGTAACCGGGTTTGATGCCATAGGTGCCAGTAAAAGAAGCCGGTTGACGTATGCTGCCGCCGGTATCGCTGCCCAGGGCGGCATCCGCCAACCCCGCGGCCACGGCCACGGCGGAACCGCCGCTGCTGCCACCAGGGACATAGTCACTGTTGTGGGGATTTTTTACCGGGCCAAAGGCGGAGTTCTCGTTGGAAGAACCCATGGCAAATTCATCCATATTGGTTTTACCCAAAATTACGGCGTCTTCCGCCATAAGCCGCTCCACAACAGTGGCCGTATAGGGCGAATCAAAACGGTTGAGTATCTTACTGCCGCAGGTGGTGGGTGTATCCTTTATGACGATATTGTCCTTAACCGCCAATACCAGGCCGGCCAGCCGTCCCGTTGTTTCCCCGGCTTTTATTTTGTGGTCCACGCGGCGGGCCTGTTCAAGGGCCTTTTCTTCGAAAAGCGTGATAAAACAATTTAAATCCTTTTGCCGCCGCGCCTCATCCAAAAAGAGGCGTACACGCTCCTCCACGGTGGTTGTGCCGTTAGCTACCTCCGCCTGTATCGAAATAGAAGAGTTCGACAACTATTTTATTCTCCCTTGCTCGAATCCTTGGTTTCGGTTTTGGACGACGCCTTCTTCTCCGGCGTCTCTTTCAGGGAACCGCTGACATCCAACTCTTCCTGAATTTCCTGCGAGGCTCTTTTGAACTCATTGATTCCCCGTCCCAGCCCGCGGGCCAGTTCCGGTAATTTTTTTGAGCCAAACACCAACAGGATGATGAAGAGAATTACAATTAATTCCGTCGTTCCTATACCAAACATGGCAGACCTTTCTGTGTTAGTCTGTTTTAACCTTTTTCTTTTTATCCCTTTTCCGCGTATTCAGATGAAAAAGCGAAACCACCATACCACTGATGATATACGTCAACATCATGGGAAAAAGCACGGCATAGGGAAAGAATACCAATAAAATAGCAACAATGATAAGCAGGCTGATAATCACTTTTTGCCGGGCGCCTCCCCGGAAGGAAAGCGGAGGCATTACTTCGTAGCGCACATTGCTCACCATCAAAAGGGAAACCAGAAGTGTAACGGCAAACAAACCACGCGGGAACACCTCTCCGTTAAAAAAGAAATGCATAAACATGATATAGCCGACCAGCGTAAAGGCCGCGGCCGGTATGGGCAGCCCTTTAAAGTGGCTTTTACTGAACCCGGTAAGCTGCACATTAAAGCGTGCCAGGCGTATACTGCCAAACAGCAGGGGGAAAAAGCTGATTAAAAAGCCGATATCGGCCACCTGCTTAAAATAGAATTCGTATATCAGAATGGATGGCGCCGCGCCAAAGGAGACCACATCGGCCAGGGAGTCGTACTCCACCCCGAATTTACTGGCCGAATTGGTAATCCGCGCCACTTTGCCGTCAACCGCATCCAGAAAACCGGCCAAAACAATCATCCAGGAGGCAAAGATAACATCGCCCTTGTCCACGGCAAAGACAATGGCTAAAAAGCCCCCCAGCATGTTGCCCACGGTAAAAAAATTGGGAACGATCGAACGCGATATTCTGATCACTTGAACTCTCCGATAACGCTTGCTCCGCAACGAACGCGTTGTTTTAGTTTAACTTTTACCGTCACGTCCAGCGGAAAAAACATGTCGATGCGGGAGCCATAGCGGATTAAGCCCATGCGCTCCCCCGGCCGTACCTTATCGCCCACATTGGTGTAATAGATGATGCGCCGGGCAATCAGTCCCGCAATCTGCTTAAACAGCACGCGGCCGTGAGCCGAACGCACCCCGATAACGGACTGTTCATTGTGATCGGAAGCATCATCGGCAAAGGCGGCCAAAAACTTGCCCGGCCTGTAATCTACATAGTCCACCTCTCCGGCAACAGGCATACGGTTAACATGAACATCAAAAACGGACAGGAAGATGGAAACCTTACGCACCTTTTCCTTAAAATAGAGCGGTTCGTCCACCTCTTCTATTTTTACAACATGGCCATCCGCCGGAGAGATGATAAGCTTTTCACCCTCGGGGACGGGACGCACCGGATCACGAAAAAAGTAAAGATGAAAGAATGTCAGGGCCAGAAAAACCCAGGTAAGTATTTCCAGAACAAGCGAACCGGAGAAATAAGCACCCGCGGCCAGGGCTAACACTATTATCAAAGTACCGCCTATTATCGGGTATCCTTCTTTGGCAATCATATCAATCCTTCTTTAAATACATGGCAGATGATAACCGCAAAATGGTATCAGAGCAAGCCTAATCGGTTAAAAATATGGTCTATATTCTTCAACTTGGCATCCAGGCCGCAGAGGTTTTCTATCTCCTCCGGGGAGATATGCTCAAGAATCCCGGAATCTTTTTTTACGGTTTCGGTAAAATCTGTTTTTTCTTCCCAAACCTTCATGGCATTGCGTTGCACCAGCCGGTAGGCCTCTTCCCGCTTTACTCCTTTTTGGGTCAGGGCCAGAAGTAGCGCCTGGGAATTATACAAACCATGGGTTATCTCCAGGTTGCGTATCATATTTTCCGGTATCACACGCAGGTTTTCCAAAAGTGAAATGGCTTTAACCAACATATAGTAGAGCAGCATGGTGCTGTCCGGCAATATGACCCTTTCCACGGAGGAATGGGAGATATCCCTTTCATGCCACAGGGCAATATTTTCATAGGCGGCATGAGCATTGGAGCGCAACAGGCGGGCCATTCCCGTCAGGCGCTCGCTGATGATGGGATTTTTTTTGTGGGGCATGGCCGAGGAGCCCTTTTGCCCCTTTGTAAAGCCTTCTTCCGCCTCCAGCACTTCCGTGCGTTGCAAATGGCGCACTTCCACGGCGATCTTTTCCAGAGTGCCGCCTATAAGAGCGATGGCGGACATATACTGGGCATGGCGATCCCGCTGAAGCACCTGAGTGGAAATACGGGCGCTTTTCAGACCCAGCTTTTCACAGGTCATCTCCTGCACGCGTGGATCGATATGGGCAAATGTCCCCACCGCGCCGGAAATCTGCCCGACACGCACGGTTTCTATGGCTGCTTCCCACCGTTCTGTCTGTCGCTGTAACTCATCAAACCAGACAGCCAGCTTAAAGCCAAAGGTCACCGGCTCGGCATGAATGCCGTGGGAGCGCCCCATCATCACCGTGTCTTTAAACTCTAGGGCGCGGCGGCCCACTACTTCCGTAAGGGTTTGCAGCTTTGCCATAATCAGCCGTCCTGCTTCAACCATTTGCAGGGCCAGCGCGGTATCCAGCACATCCGAGGATGTCATGCCATAATGGATATAGCGGGACGAAGGCCCCACATATTCGGCCACATTGGTTAAAAAGGCGATGACATCGTGCTTGACTTCTTCTTCTATTTCCAGAATGCGTTCCGTTTTAAAACGGGCCTTTTCTTTTATCTCCCTTAAGGCCCCGGCCGGAACAACGCCTAATTTTTGGTTGGCCTCGCAGGCGGCTATTTCTATATCCAACCATTTTTGAAAACGGTTTTCATCCGACCAGATATGGGCAATTTCAGGCAGGGCGTAACGCTCAATCATGTCTCTTCTCCAAAATAATATCTATGTCAATATAGCGATTTTCACGCCATACCTTTATGGGCAGGCGATCACCCACACTCAGATAAGCAGAGCCCATGGCCTTGTTCACGCTATCCTCATCATAAACCGTTATCCCGTTTATTTCCACAATGATATCCCCCAATTCCACCCCGGCCTTGTCCGCCGGACTAAAACGGGTAATCCGCCCCACATAGATGCCCCGGCTGTTTTTATAGCCCATTTGCCGGGCCAGATAAGGCGTTAAGGGTAAATAAGAAAAACCGATCCAGTAATCGCGGTCAATGGTGTTCTTTTTTAAACCTTCCACAATCTCTTTTATGCGATTGATGGGAATGGCAAAGCCGATGCCCACCGAACCCGAGGCATAGCGGTCTCCCGTATAGATAAAGGTGTTCATGCCGATGACCTCGCCCATGGCATTGCACAGGGGGCCGCCGCTGTTACCTTTATTAATGGCCGCGTCTGTCTGGATCATTCCCTGGTAGATGCGTCCTTCATCCACACGGCCGAAGTTACGGTTCAGGGCACTGATCACACCAACCGTTACCGTCGGCTCCGTCCGTTCAAAAAGACCGAAAGGGTTGCCCAGGGCAATAGCCCATTCACCGATAAGGATGTTGTCGGAATTCCCGAGGGCAATCGGTGTGAAAGGACCGCCATCCACCTTAAGCAGGGCTATGTCGGATATGGGGTCGCTGCCCACCAGGCGTGCCTGGTATTCCTTGCCATTGGGAAAGCTGACGGTAATTTCCGTGCCCTTCCCCGCCACATGGTCGTTGGTGACCACATAGCCCTCGCGGGAGATCACAAAACCGGAGCCTATGGACTTGGCCTTTTCCCGATAGCGGCGATCACGGAATATTTCCGGGAAAAACCGTTGAAAAAAAGGATCGCCGATCACCGGCGCATGTTGAATGCGCTCCTGGATTTTTATGACATTAATGGACACAACCCCCGGACTTACATGAGCCACGGCCCTGGTTATGGCATTTTGGCGAGACTGGGAAAGTGTTTCCGGTTTTCCGTTTACGGACGCCGCCCCCCGGGCAACGGAGGGATGATGGTCTGCCTCTTCCCTGTCCTGGGCGCATCCCGGAAAAACCAGTAGCCAGACGCTAATACAAGCAACAAGTAAAACGCGATACATGCCTTACTTTGATTCTCCGTATACTTTTTTATAGTCCGCCATAAACGCCTCGATTCCGCGATCGGTCAGGGGATGTTTAAGCATCTTTTCGATAACGTTAAAGGGAATGGTGGCGATGTCCGCGCCCATCATGGCACTTTCCACAACATGCATGGGATGGCGTATGCTGGCTACGATAATTTCTGTCTCAATGGCATAATTATCAAATATCTGTACGATCTGACCGATCAGATCCATGCCATTGCTGGAGATATCATCGATGCGGCCCACAAACGGACTGATAAAACTGGCCCCGGCGCGGGCGGCAAACAGGGCCTGCATCGGATTGAAGATCAGCGTTACATTTGTGGAGATGCCCTCGGAGGAGAACACCTTTACCGCCTTCAGGCCTTCCTGGGTCATGGGGATTTTAACCACAATATTTTTATGCAGCCTGGCCAGTTCGCGGCCTTCCTTTATCATCCCCTCGGCCTCAAGGGAGATAACCTCGGCATTTACCGGTCCGTCAACAATCTCGCAGATTTGTTTATAAATATCGATAGGGTCCCCTTTTTCGCGGGCAATAAGCGTGGGGTTGGTGGTAACGCCATCCAGCACACCGATGCTGGCGGCTTCCTTGATCTGCTCTATATTGGCTGTGTCGATAAAGAATTTCATTGTTTCTCCTGTGTAAGGTTATATGTTACTTTTTCCAGGGTCAGTCCCCGGGCCGGCGCCAGGGCCGGGAGGCGCCGCACATCCCGCGCCTCGATTAGTTCAACAAATTCATGCCAGTTTATTTTGCCACGCCCCAGTTCCACCATGGTGCCCACCAGGCCGCGAACCATACCATAAAGAAAGCGATTTGCGCTAACCGTATAGTTTAAGAAATCCTCCTGCTCGCGCCAAACGCTTTTTTTTATGTAACAATCATACGTTGTGTTGCTGCTATGCAATTTACAAAACGTTGTAAAATCCGTAATATCCGTAAAATATCCCGCCGCTTTTTGCATAAGGGTTTTATTTAAGGGATACGGGAAAGCCCAGCTAAAATTACGCATGATGGCCGTTGGTTTTAGCGCAATCCTGTAACAATAGGTTCTTTCCACCGCGTCAAAGCGGGCATGGAATTGCGGAGGAACTTCCCGGATATCCTTGATCGCGATATCCGGGTTCAGGATGCCGTTCAGGGCTCTGTTAAGTCGGTGTAAATCGGGAAAATCAACATCGCAATGCGCAACCTGATTCCGGGCATGTACCCCGGCATCCGTACGGCCGGCGGTTACAATGGAGACGGGCGCCTTGAGAACAATCTCCAGCGCCCGTTCAATTTCTCCCTGAATCGTTGTTTGCCGCTTTTGCCTCTGCCAGCCGGAATAGGCCGTACCGTCGTACTCTATCGTCAGTTTTAGGCGCATCACTTTCCGTAATTTTCAGGATAGGGACAACCGCTTACAATCGCTGGCGTTTGGTACGATTAAACAAAGCGACCAGAAAACCGAGAACCATTATAACCGTTCCAACCCATAAAACATTGATAAAAGGTTTTATGGAAACTTCTGCGGCCAGAATTTCCGGTTTTATTGCCGGGCCGGGATTATCCGTTTTTTTGGCTATTCCCAAAATCAGTTTCTTTTCTTCCACATTTACCCCGGCCAGTATTACCGACCGGTTAGTATTGGGAATAGTAGCGGCCAGAATTTCCTTGCTGTTGCCCACCATCTTAATGCCCGGCTTCATTTCACCTAAAAGCGTGTCGTCGGCGTCTTTCACCTGTACAACCGCCTTGATGGTCATATCACCGGCGCCACTGTTATGGGTGTCCATTTCATAATCCTTAAAGTGAAAACTGTAATTTTCAAACTTTACCGTTTCATGCTTCTTTATCTCAACCTTCAGCATGTCATCCTTCTCCTGCTCCTCCGCGGAAAAAACCTGAATGGGCGAGATATATAAATCCTGTGTGGGGAAGTTGGTTACCGCCGGAGCCACCATGTAGGCCTGGCTGTAATCGCTCCAGTAATATTTTCCCTGCGAGGTGCGTTGTCCGTTGACTCTCAGTATAACATGATCGCGCCCCATGCTATCGGCTTCCTTACCCTCATAGCGGATATCATATCCGAAGAGTGTCACATCCTGATCTTTAGGCAGGGTTATCCTTTGCGAGGCATCATAAACAGAGGAGGTGATGATGCCGATCAACATTAATCCAAGACCCACATGGGCCAGATATCCGCCAAAGGCCAGGTTTTTCTTCCGGGCCATTTGGATCACGATCTGCCCGTTAACAAGGATGATAAACACAGCCAGGGTACTGACAATTAATGAGATGGTGTCTCTCATGCCCAGGGCGAAGAACAACGCGCCCACGATAAGCGCAACGACAAAATGAACCGATACGGTTTTAATCTTAGAAGCCCGGCTGCGTTTCCAGCTAAAAACCGGCGCCAGGGCGATAAGCAGACCAAGTAATATGGCCAAAGGGCCGGCAAGATTGTTATAGGCGGAAATATCAACGCTTTGGGCATTTTCCAGAAAGGCACCGGAGATAATCGGCCAGGAAGTACCTATAAGCGTGAAAACTGCCAGTATCAGGATAAGCAACATGCCAAAGGCCATAAAAAACTCCCGGGTAAATAAACCGCTGGTCACCTCGCTGCCTTTTACGCCCCGCACCCGGTAAGCATATGTTATCATACCAATTCCCAAAAAGAGAAAAACAAAGGCTGTCAGATAGGTATCCAACTCCGACTCGCCAAAGGAGTGGACGGAAAAATCCGTAAGAACACCGCTGCGGGTAAGAAATGAGCCATACAACACCAAAACAAAGGTGATGATGGCCAGGAAGATATTCAGACGCTTCATACCTCCCTGCCGCCTTTGGATTATTATTCCATGAAACAGGGCCAGCGATGTGAGCCAGGGAATCAAGGAACTGTTCTCCACGGGGTCCCAGCCCCAATAGCCACCCCACCCCAGGGTGGTATAGGCCCAATATCCACCCAGAATAATTCCCGCGCCCAGTATCATGGCAACAAACAGCGTATAGGGATAAACGGTTTTAATCCAGTCATCATGTTTTTTCCGGATAAGCGCAGCCATGGCAAAGGCGAACAGAATCATGGTCGAGGAATAGCCGGCAAAGAGGATAGGCGGATGGATGACCATGTACGGGTCCTGCAGCAACGGGTTAAGTCCATTGCCATCTAAAGGGGTAATACCCGCCGGAAAACCCGCGGGATTGGCCTGCCATACATACATAAACGGGTTCTTTTTAATCAAAATCAATACAATAAAGGCCATGATGAGATTCATAAAACTCATCACCAGCGCTTCTTCTTCCCTGGCCTTACCCATATGGATAATTATATAGCCGTATATGGAGGCATACAGAAGCCACAACATAAAGGTGCCTTCCTGCCCGGCCCAAAAGGTTGAGATGAGATAGTAGAAAGGTAAATCATTTGAAGAATAGGAATAGACATAAACCCACTCGTAATAGTGGTTAAGAAGCCCCCACATCAGCATTACCGACTGAATTAGTATAAGCCCCGCGGAAAAATAAAACGTATTCCGCGCGATCTTCCTTATCCGTTCTTCTTCGCGCAAATAGTAGAGATAATAGGCCACCGTGCTTAGCAAAAGCAGAATAAAGGTGAGCGCCGTAAGTGTTATTCCGAAAACCATTAGGACTCCATTTCCTGATATTTAGAGGGGCATTTCACCAATATTTCCCGGGCATGAAAAGCACCGTTTTTATATTCACCCTTGCATACAACCTCCGTGGCCTGGTCAAAATTCCCGGGCTTGGGACCGTCATAAATCACATTAATTTGACGCCCATCCTTATCTTTGAGGTCAAAGGTGAATACATTTTTCTCCAGGTCAAACACGCCATTACCCACACGTTCCCCTTTTACCTGCACGGTTCCTCCGTTTTTCACCGCTTCCTCTATGGATACATATCGGACCAGAGCCGGTGTAAAGGCGTAAAACGCTACAATGGCAAATACAACAACGACAACGCTTCCTAAAATATATTTCTTATTCATAATACCCTCCCCGGGTTTTATTATTCTTTTTCATCAATCTTTTTCTCAAGCTTATTAAGCTTCATGTTCAACGATAACATATAGCCAAACAAACCCAGCCATACAATCATATTAATGGTGGCTACAACGAAAATATCACTCATATTCTTCCTCGATTTCTTCAAAATGCGCGGAAAGTTTTATAAGGCGCTTTTTCAGGTTTAACATCCATAAAAAAAGCAGGGTAAAGCCCGTCAGCGATGATAAAAACACCTGCAACATTTTTATGTTCATCTTAATTTTAGCCTGCTCGTTTATCAGAGGGTCCGGATGCAGGGATTCATAAATCCTTGGAATAATAAAAATAAAAAAGGGTACCGTGGCAAAGGCTAAAAGAGAATAAACCGCCGACAGCCGGGCGCGATCCTGATCATTTTCCACGGCGGAGCGCAGGGAAAAATAGGCGGCATAGATTAACAACAAAATGAATATGGATGTTTGTCGCGGGTCCCAGTTCCAATAGGCGCCCCAGCTGGCCTTGGCCCACATGGCGCCGGTTACGGTAGTCACCAGACAATATAAAATACCCAATTGATTGGCGGCGGCGGCATAGGCATCCAGTATCAGGTCACGCTTCCGCAGATATTGAAGACTATACCAGGCACTAATAAGAAAAGCCAGAACCGTAACCCACGCGGCGGGTACATGGAAGTATAGTACGCGCGTATACTCTTTAAGTCCCTTGGCTAATGGCGCATAGTAATAGGCGCCCACAATGACCAGGCTAAGCAAAATAAAAAGAAAGGCTTTAGCCATTACAGCCAGCAGAGCTTTATGTTCATTAAAAAAACGTACCATTATTTATCTTTCGTTTTGGTCGTCCCCAATAAAGACTATCCGGCTTAAAAAAGGACCGGAAGACTAAACCGCTTACAGGTGTAAATTTACGGTTTTTTAACTAATCATTCCATATAAAATCGAAAAGCATAAGGGAGGTGGTAAAGAGGACGACGTCATAGGCAAATAAGGCGGTAATCTCCGATGGAAAAAGGGGTGAACCCTCCTGGGTAAATGCAATCTGCGCGGCGCTGATACCCACAACCATCACCGGTAAAAGGATGGGAAAACTGAGCACGCTGAACAATGCCCCACGCCTGGAAGCCTTGGCGATGAGCGCCGCAACGATTGTTCCCCCACTGGCCAGGCCAATATCACCGAGAAAGATGCTGAGAAGCAACAAAGGCATGTTTTTCACCTGAAAGTTGAACACGCCAACAAACAAGGGAACTATGACCATAAGCAATAAGGTTAGCAACAAGGTATTGAAAAGCCATTTGGAAAGAAAAATAGGCGTAGGCTGAGCAATAAGCTTTAAAGTATCTGCCGTCTGAGCTTCTTCTTCCTTTAAAAAAATATGAGAAAAGGCAGACAAAGCGGAAAAAACGATGACAATCCACAGCAGGGCCGCCAGAATAAAATCACTGATGGCATGGCTTCCGATGGAGTAGGAAACAGCAGTCAGGGTTACAATTGAAAAAAGAAAAATAGCATTGATGGCCGCTTTTGAACGGAACTCCTGAAGAAGATCTTTCTTAAACAATATCCAGACTTCATGAAACAACCGACACCACCTTATCCGCAAATTCTAAATCAGGCTCGTCATTTGTGGCAAAAACCAAGACCTTCTCCTTTTTCCACCGGGCTAAAAGACGGTAAACCCAGGCAATGCCGGCTTTGTCCAGATTAGAGGTTGGTTCGTCAACAAATAAATAGTCCGGATCACCCATCAAGGCAAACATATATTTCAGTCGTTGTTTCATACCCGAGGAATATGTATGCACTGCCCTATGCATATGTTTTTCCAGGCCAACTTCCGCGGCCAGTTTTTTAATGCGATCCCCGGCGTTGTCGACCCGCCGCAGACCGGCAATAAAAATTAAATTTTCATAAGCGGTCAACTCCTGATATAGCTGCAAGTATGGGCCTACCAGGCCTATGTGCCGGTTAAGTTCCTCCCGGGGGATAACTGTATCCCCAATGGAAAAATGCACCTCTCCCTTATCCGGACGCACAATTTGGCTGAGTACTTTTATAAGGGTGGTTTTCCCCGAGCCGTTGGGTCCGGTAAGGGCAATACTTTGCCCGCGGGCGGCAGTGAAGGATATATCCTTTAAAATATACCGGCGGTTATATCTTTTATAAAGATTATTTACCTGGAGTTTCATTTGGAGAATTTAGACAGATTACAGATAAAAAAAAAGCCCCGAATCAACTTCGGGGCTTAAAAGATTGACTAACTGTAGGATTAGTAAGTCAGAGAAAGACCAATATTGAACGTTCTCGGAATACCAAAGAACACTTCGGCGTCATCGGCCTTATGATTTTTGCCATCGCCTCGGTAGGCATTGAAACGGCTGTTATCCGTGGCGTCAGAAATATACTCCGTATCCAAAAGATTGAATACATGAGCAGACAGTTTGAACTGTACGCCATTCAGGTCAAATGGCAACAGATAAGAAGCGTGCATATCCACCAGATTGTAGCTCGGCGTCAGCCAGCTCTGTCCGCGATCGGGAGTATCGCCATCGAATACAATTCTGCTGGTCGGGTCCCAATCGGCATAGAATTGATCATAATATTTCAGCACACCCTGAATGCTCATACCCTCAATAGGGAAAACGGTGGCAGCCAAAGCTACCTGAGTTTGAGGTGCGTCACCGATTTTCAGGTCTTTAACGGCCAACTGGTAGTTTTTGGTAACAGTCGTACCGGACTCCACGGTTCTATAGGAACCGCTAACATCATTAAGAGTAGTCCAGTTACCTATGGAACCAGCCAGATCCAGTCGGAACATAGGCATCGGTTGGAACGCTGCTTCAAATTCAAAACCCGTATGAAGTTGATCCAGACCGCTGATAAACAGAATGTCAAAAACACCCTGAGTAACCTCTATACCACGAGTCATCGTACGGTCTTGCCATTTGGTGTAGTAGAAACTCAATTTGGAAGAAAGCATACCATCCAAACCGCGGTAGTTTAATCCGCCTTCAAAGGAAAGGAAAGTCTCATTGGCGGGATTATCGGCAAAAACGCCGTTACGGTCATCGATAACCGCGTCAAAGATAGGCACTTTTTCCACATAACCGGCATTGCCGTAAATCTCCATGTCTTCATTCAAACGATACATGGCGCCACCTTTAACCTGAAAACTGGAAATGTTATCAGATTGCAAAGACAATTCATTGCCATCGGGGCCTTTTTTGAAATGATCGGTAAATCCGTATTTAATGCTGGAATAGCCAAGGGTACCGTAGGCGGTAATATCTTCCATGGTATACTCAGCCTGGGCAAATCCGCCAATCCAATCAACCGTATTGGTGTTAAAGTAGTTTACTTTATCGCCAAGACGTTTTTCCTGAGAGGCCGGAGTTGTATCAAATTCATTACGGGTATCAATAAATACGTCCGCACCCAACATATCGCGGATTTCGCGATAGTGCTCTATCTGAGCTGTACGCCAGTCGACGCCTACCATAGTAGAAAGGTTGTCGTTGGCTTTCCAGTAGAGTTTGGCAATGTTACCGATGGTCCACTGGTTGTTACGGCTGTTACGAATGATCGTTTGAGCCGTGTCACCCTGCTGCTTGGAGATGATCTTATCCCAGTCCCAAACCCAGGGGTTACGGGAAAAATCGGGCTGAAACTTACCGTAGGTACCCGTACCACCACCGGTACCACCGGAATAGTAGGCTACGTTGGTAAAGCTCAGGTTGTCGGAAAGCGTGGAATACCAGTTCAGGTTAACCTGAGGCTTATGGAAGAAATTCTCGCGTTCATTGATAAAGTTTTTATCGTAGCGATCAAAAGTATTCCCTTCAACGGCCTGCTTACCGTTATAGCTGGAGCTCACAGGACCCCAGTTCTGATTCCAGAGACGCCCTTTTTCCTCAAAAGCATCCAGAGCTTCCTGAGAATAGCCCAGTTCTTTGGCAAAGGACTTGCTGTATGCCGCAATATTTTGCTTATACAAATTCTGACCGTGACGCTGCGGCGCACCAAGGGCATAAAACTCAAGACGGTTATCATCATTAATGTTATAGCTGGCGCCAAAATAGTAGGCCCAGGCATCCGTCCATGTTTTGTCGATCACGCCATTTCCTATTTTACGGACAACGGTAGCGCTGATGGCATATTTATCATCAATCAAACCGGTGTTGGCGGTAAAGGTTGTTTTCAGCATGGTACCGCTACCATATTCCTGCTTCAGTCTGAAACCGGAGTTTAAGGCGGTGGGGTCGGTGATGATGTTCATGGTACCGCCTATGGAAGGGGTTGCCAGGTTAACGGCACTCAGACCACGCTGCATCTGAATCGAGGAGGTAGCGTCACCAACGCCATCCCAGTTGGACCAGTATACCCAGCCGTTTTCCATATCGTTAACCGGAACGCCGTTAATCATAATGGCCACGTTACGCTGGTTAAAACCGCGAACGTTAATCCGGGCATCACCGGAACCGCCACCCTGCATGGTGGAATAAACGGAAGGCGTTGTATTCATTACCATGGGGATGTCTTGCGAACCCAGTTGTTCTTCAATTTTAGCCTTAGCCACGTTGGTAAAGGCAACAGGTGTTTCGCGCTCCTTGGCGCGGTCGGCGATAACGCTGATGGTTTTGGAGAAGAGATATTCAACCAGTTGAAAATTCACTTCCACCGTGCCATCCACGGTCACTTCAATTTTTTGCGTGGCATAGCCCACATAGTCGCAAACCAATGTGTATGTACCGTCTTCTACTTCGATCTCATACATACCTTCATCATCGGTCGCGGCCCCCATGGTCGTGCCTTCCAAATATACATTAGCTCCTATAAGCGGTGCGTCATCCGATGCGCCGGTAACCTTTCCCTTAATGGTACCAGCCATGGCCGAGCCAACCAATGAAGCTAAAACGATAATAGTAAGTAATATTTTACTCACACATACCTCCTGATTTAATTTAGTGGAACAAATTTATTTAGAATGGATTAACGTAAGTCAGGTCAAAAAAGTGTTTTCTGGAATCTCCCCCTTCCTGCAAATTTAAACACATTTTTACGGCATTTAATCTATCATCAAAATGTGACCTATGTCAAATTCTTTTGCAATAGCCTTAAACCAAGTAAAAATATATATATAGGAATTATTGTCTAATTTGTCTGATAAATTAAACAGTAAATATTAGGGGAAAATAAGGAAATTATTAGAATAGTGGTAGGATTATTTTTTTGGTTTCAACTTTTTATTCAGTATTTCATCCGCAATGCGATTAAAAACCTCATCACGGTTATAAAAACCGTTCTTTATACGTAGCCGTATCAATTCTATCTTTTGCTCTTCTATATTGGAAGAAAGCGAGTTTTGCATTTTTTGTGCCTTGCCTTTAGTCACCATACCACACTTTGTGAATCATAAGTATAGCTCCTAAATTCGGTCTTTGTCTGTAAAACTTTAATACCGGCCCGTGACACGGTCTTCAATTTTTCTATAAATCTCTTGTAAAAATATAGCCCCGGGCAGGTATCCCCGCGGAAAATAAGAATATTTTGAATATGAATACGGCTCAGGAAAGCGTGAATTTTAAGACGAAACGATTACCTGTTTTATTTTT